>CAYMLM010000174.1:0-5080 GCA_964391385.1 uncultured Papillibacter sp. | reverse complement strand
CCAAAAGCTTTTCGTTGCCGTACAGGGCGGCCCCGTCGAACAGTCTGTAGCCGCAGGCAATAGCGTTGTCAATGATGGTCTGCAGGTCCCCGCCAAGCTCGAGCATCATGGTGCCCATTCCGATCACCGGAATATCATTGCCGTTGTTGAGTTTGATTGTGGGGCATTTGTGCATTTCTTTCGCTCCTTTTTCATTGTCCGGGCTCTTCGGACAGATTTCTCCGGATCCGTGTGTTACAGCTGTTCGAATTCGGTCCTTTCGATAATATCGTCCTGCAGCTGTTTGCTCAGCTCGGTGAATACCGCGCTGTACGTTGCAACGCGCACAACGAGGTCCCGGTATTTGTCCGGCTCCTGCTGCGCCTTGCGGAGGACCGCGCCGTCCACGATGTTGAATTGCGCATGGAAGCCGCCGAGCTTGCAGTAGGTGCGGAGCATCGAGGCAAATTTCCTGATCTTGGTCTCGTCCTTCAGCGCGCTCGGGCTGATGCGCATATTGAAAACGGAACCTGCCGGGAGTTTCACGTGATTGAGCCGTGACACCGAATTAAAGGTGCTTGTCACGCCGGCCCTGTTGCGTCCCTGGTGCGGAGACACGCCGCCCTCGGCAAGCGGCTCGCCCGCGTTGCGTCCGTCCGGCGTCGCGCCCACAGCGGCGCCCGCCATCAAGTGGGCCGTGCCGGATGCGCCGGCAAGAGCAACCTCTGCGTTCCTGTAGCCGCGATATTTCTGAAATTCGGCAGCATATATGTCAATAACCGTATTTGCGAGCTCATCGACGTACGGGATATCGTTTCCGAATTTAGGGGCGTTCTTTAAAAACTGCTGAAGCTGCTCAAAGCCCTCGAAGTTCCTGTCGAGCGCATCCGTCAGCTCGGACATTGTAAACGCTTTTTTGTCGAAAACAGCAAGCTTTAAGCCCGCCAGGGCATCCGCCATGTCGACGATTCCCGCCAGACCGTAACCTTCCCGGAGGTACGGTGCGCTTAGTCCGTCGGCAAAGTCGAGGCCTTTCTGGACGCAGCCGTCGAAAAGGATCGACTGGAAGGGCTGCGGAACGAATTGGGTGTAAAGCTGCTTGTATTGACGGTGGAGCGTAAGGCCCGGTTCAATGACGGCCTCCACCTGCTTTCTGAGCGCCTCCAGCACGTCGTCCATACGCTTGAACGTCCGCGGATCGCCTGTCTTCGGGCCGATCTGTTCGCCGGTCATACGGGATACGCCGTTATTCAGCGCAAGCTCCAGGGTGAGCATGCCGTTGAGCGAGCCGGCGGTCGTGTCAAAACACGCGGCCGGCACCGTCGGCGTAAAGCAGCCGGCCAGTATGTAGTCGCGCGCAATCTCAATGGGACGTCCCTCGGCTGTCATTTGTGCAATGACCGTATAGTCGCTGACAAATTTCAGCTTGCCGCGCATCAGCTTGTTTGCCGCGCAGGCTTTTTCGATAAAATCATCCGGCGTTTCCTCGCCGATGCGGATGATCACCTCGTCGACCGTCAGCCCGACCTGCGTTTCCGCTTCAAGTATCAAATAGGACAGCTCGTTTACGGCGTTTTGTCCGCCCTTTGTGACGCCGCCGATCGTAATCCCCGCCATTGTGGGGAAACCGCCGAGGCTTTCGACCTGGTCCCCGCCCATGACCATTGCCATGTCGTTCATCTTGACAAGCGTCAGCGCGATCAGCTCGCGCGCGTGCTCCCTCGATAGCCTGCCGCTTTTTATGTCCGCCTCGTAGAAGGGAAACAGGAACTGGTCGGGCCTGCCGAAGGTGATGCCGAGCGCGGGGGCCTCGACGCGCAGCCCGATGTTTACAAACCACATGGACTGCAGCGCTTCATGGAAATTGCCCGCCGGTTTGGCCGGCACCTTGCGGCACGCCTCGGCAATGCTTAACAGCTCCGCCCTGCGTTTTATGTCCGACTCCTTATCAGCCATCGCCTGCGCAAGCTCGGCGTATCGGTTTGCGAACTTGACGACGGCGTCGAGGGTGATTTTCGCCGCCTCCAGATAGCTTCGCTTGTCGTGCTCCGAGTCGGGAGTCTTTGAAAGCTCGCCGTCGATTTCCTTTTTTATCCCCTCGAATCCGATGTTTAACGCCTTGGCGTAGTCGACCGACGAGTGCGCAAGGTGCATGACAACGCCCGCGATTGAAACAAAAGCGCCTGTCTCCTGATTTTTCAGCGCCACGGGGTCGGCGTTGGGAAGCCAGTGTTCCGCCGGCGTTTTGCCCTCCCAATACGGCAGACAGCCGCGCATTTTCGCTTTTTCCTCGTCGCTGATCGGGGCGCATCTGTCCCATTGACGCGTCGACAGCTCGTCGATTTCATCCAGATACCATTTCCACTGCAGCTCTGGACTCAGCGGCGCGCCGCGGTTTTTGCTTGTCGACCGGCCGACGATCAGTTCCCCGTCGTCAATCCCGATGGACATGTTTTGCAGAATGTGGTCCATCGCCTTCACGCGCTGAAATAACTTTGACTCTCCCTCGGTCTTTTTATACGACTCGGTCATCAGATACGCCCGCTCCGTGCAGATTTGCGGAGCGCCCAAAACCTTTTCTCTGAGCGCCGCTACGCGCGGGCTGCATTTTTCGAATATATATGAATCCACAGCATAAACCTCTTTTCAGAATTAATCCGCCAATTATCCGCCTATTTGGACAGAAAGTCCCCTGTCCTCAAGCATTTTTTTAATTTCATTCATACGGTCGTCCCCGATTTGGGGAGAACCCTCCATCGGGTATGTCTCGCCGCGCTGCTCGTACTTTATTTTGCCGTACTCGTGATAGGCGATGAGGTCGACACGTATGACGGATTTCAGCTTCGAGAGCAGCTCGGCGGTCGCTATGATGTTCTCGTCCGAATCCGTACGGCCGGGAATGATCGGCAGCCGGATGATGATCTCTTTCCCGATGCCGCTTAAATGCCGGAGGTTTTTCAGAATCAGCTCATTGGATACGCCGGTGTTTTTCCTGTGCTGCTCCGGGTCTGAGCCCTTTAAGTCGTACAGCAGCAGATCGGCCTGCTCCAGGCACCTCAGGCTTTCATCGCTGACGGTATACCCGCACGTGTCGATGGCGACGTGTATGCCGTTATCCCGACACTTTTTAATCAGCGCGCCCGTAAATTCAGGCTGCATCGTGGCCTCGCCGCCGCCGATCGTAACGCCGCCGCCGGAAGCAATATAGTATGCTTTGTCCTTGTTTACGATATCAAATATTTCATCCGTCGTGTACGTCCTGCCGAAGATGTCGATCGCGTCCATATAGCAGGCGTCAACGCACCGCATGCACAGGGTGCACTTTGCCCGGTCGATACCCGTGATTTTGCCGTCCCTGAGCGCGATGGCGTCCTCGGGACAGATACCGGAACATCGGCCGCAGGCATTGCACAGCCCGGGGCTGACCTTAAGCTCCTTGTGCCGTTTTTGTCCTTCCGGATTACAGCACCAAAGGCAGCGCAGCGGACAGCCCTTTAAGAACACCGTCGTTCGAACGCCGTGCCCGTCAACGCATGAACCGTGGACGATATTGAACAGTGTTCCTGGTATTTCACTCATTTTTTCTTTTTCCTCGTTTTGATCAGAGTCAGATATTGCGCATATCCCTTTCGGCGGGTTGAAATCCGGTTCTCAGGCTGCTATAATGCTAGTATGCTAGATATATGCTTGCATGGACGGGAGAGAATCATATGGAAATCATCCAATACTCACGCGGTATGTCAAACGGTTTTTTCGTCAGGGATCGCGGCATAATCGCGGTTGACTCCGGCGCGGAATTAGGCATCGGGCCGTTTAAGCAGGTGTGCGGGGATAACGGGATTCACCCGAAAGACATCAGACTTATCGTGATCACCCACGGGCACGTTGACCACTTCCTCAACGCCGGCGTTATGAAGGCGCTCACAGGTGCGCCGCTCGTTTGTCATCGCAACGCCGCGAAATCGCTTCGATACGCGCTTTTTCCGACTGTCGCGCCCCGAAACGCGATCGGCCGGAAAATCATGTCCGAAATGAATCCCGACGACGAGCCGTGCCCCTATCTCCCGGCGGTCGATCCCGACCTGATCTTTGAGGGGGAGTTTGACCTGAATCCCTACGGTGTCGACGGAAAGCTGATCGAGACGCCGGGACACTCGAAAAGCTGCGTGTCGGTCGTAACCGCCGACAGGCAGGCGCTGGTCGGCGATCTGCTTGTCGACAACTTCGCCGGCAGGGCAACGCTCGCGTTCTTGTGCTACAGTACGCCGGAGGAATGCAATCCGATACTGTTTAACAGCTGCGGGAAGCTATTGGAATCAGCCGACAGGTTTTATTCGGGTCACGGCGGACCGTTTACAAAAAAGGAATTTGAAACGGCGCTGCGGGTGGCAACGGAAGAAGCGGCTGGCTGAGTCACGGGCAGCCGCGGAGCAGCGCCGCGCCTGCTCGGCGCCCTGTGCTTGCAGGCTCAGCCGCAGTATGCCTTGCGGCTGAGCGTGTACACGTATCTATCAATGACGGGATCGGTCAGGAAGGCCGTCATACAGCCGCCGCCTTTCGCGATGCCGCAGATAAAGGCTTCTGCGTCGGCAAGCAGCTGCTTTTCGTCCAGATCGGCTGCCGTCTTACCTTCGGGTATTGTCAGTCTCGGATAATCGACGAAAATAATCTTGTCCCCGTACTTGCGCTTGAGCATTTCATAGTCGTTTATGTCCTGGCCGCTCCAGGCATCCATGCCCGCTTCGATCATCAGCGGGACGAGGGCCTGGACTTTTCCGCAGCTGTGAAAGTCGAAATACATCCCGTTGTCGTGGACGATCTTCACGATGCGTTTGATGTAGGGAAGCAGCATCTCTCTGACCGTATCCTCGGAGAAAAACGGCGAGCGCTGAGAGCCCCAATCGTCATGGAAGGTGACAACGTCAACGCCGAGCTTTTTATACTGAACGAGTATCTTCTCATAAATCTCACAGAGCCTGTTAAACAGCCGATGGACGCCGGGCTTCTGATCGTCGTCGATCAGCGCGACGGCGGCGTCGGCAAAGTCCATGAAAGAGATAAGCCGCTCGAAAAAGCCGCTGAAGAACAATACGTCGGTCAT
>CAYMLM010000173.1:0-6597 GCA_964391385.1 uncultured Papillibacter sp. | reverse complement strand
TACACCCTATCCTACACTCTTTCCCTACACGACGCTCTTCCGATCTGGAATCGGACATCCACAAGATCCCGGAGCTGGAGATGATGTCGGTTTCCGGCGAGGCTGGCGTTTTTGCCGTTAAATCAGAGGACAATCGCCGTTTTTTCATAACGGGACATCCGGAATATGACGCGGATACGCTCGCGCTGGAGTACAGGCGCGACCTTGAAAAGGGTCTCCGGATCGACATGCCGAAAAACTACTTCCCGAATGACGATCCGTCGGCAATGCCCGTTGTCTCCTGGCGGGCACATGCGCAGCTCTTATACACAAACTGGCTCAACTATTACGTCTACCAGACGACGCCGTATGACATCGACCAGATCGGCGACTGATCACACGACAGCTGACACAACATGAATGAAACAACGGGGCCATTCACCGATCGTGAACGGCCCTTGTTGTTATGAATAAAGCGGCTTTATACCTTTGCGGGCAGGCAGCGGAGAAGCGGCTGCATCTGTATTCCCCCAAGCGCCAGGCGGGCGGCTTCCGGCAAAAGATCGAAATCGGCAATGACGGAGCTTGGCTTCATGGTCGGATTGTCCTGATAAAACGGCACGAAAAAGACGTCTTTCCGGTTTAAAAGCTTACCAAGATTCGGCGCGTTCCCCGACAGGCCGTCGTTTGTGGAGACGGCGAGGAGCACGGGCCTGCCGTTTCGCAGGTGCGCTTTCGCCGCCATCGTGACGCAGGTGTCCGTGATTCCGGTGGCAATCTTCGCGAGCGAATTGCCCGTGCATGGCGCGACGACGAGCAGATCGAGCAGCGCCTGGGGACCGATCGGCTCGACTTCACCGATCGAATGCAGAACCCTTTTGCCGCAGATTTGCTCGACCCGTTCCACAAAACTCCGTGCCGTCCCGAACCGGCTGTCTATGGTATAGGCGTTTTCGGAAAAGATCGGCGTTACGTTCCTGCAAATGCTGCAGATCTCACGCAGCGCTCCGACGGCTTTTTCGTATGTACAGCAGGAAGCGCAAAAGGCAAATCCTATGTTCTTATCCGTCATAGCTCAAAACCCTTTTCATTAAGTATATTATACACGGTTTCCTTAATGATGGCGCCCGAGGACACGGGCGCGACCTCGCCCGGAAGGCTGAGCGCCCAGACCGCCTTGACGCCGAGCTTGGACGCGGCCGAAAAATCCATTCCGCCCGGCTTTGAGGCCAGGTCCAGGCACAGGCAGCCCGCTTTCAGCCTGCGAAGCCTGCCCTCGTCGAGGATCCGGGCCGGGACCGTATTGATGACGACGTCGAAGCGGTCGAGGATCGGGTCAATATTGGAAGTTTCGACAACCTCATAGCCGTAGGCGCGTATCCACGCCAGATCGGAATAGCTTCGCGCGCTCGCGGTCACATGCGCGCCAAGTCCGCGCAGGCGGTGACACAGGAGCTTCCCGATGCGCCCGAAGCCGATTACGAGACACCGCGCATGACAGACGGTGATCGGCGTTTCCTCCATAATCAGCTGAATCGCGCCCTCCGCCGCCGCCACGGCGTTGGACACGGCGAGTTCCTCCCTCTGTAAGTAGTCCACGATTGTCAGGCCCATCGACCCAGCCAGCTCGCGGGTGGCGTCGTCCACCTTCCCGGCACAGATGATCTGTCCCGGAGAAAGGGCGGCAAAGATCTCGTGCGTCGTAAAGAAATCATTGCTTAAGGGCGTATTGAGCATGCCCTCCCGCGACGTGACAGGCAGCGGCAGCACGACGCAGTCTGCCGCGGCGACGGCGGCCTTCAGTGACGTCTCTTGTGTTAACGCATTGTCAAGGCGGATTTTATCGATAGCGAAGGTGGAAACAGCATATCCGTCGGCCGCCAGTAATTCCGCCAGCTTCGCCTGCCTCATATCCCCGCCTAAAACCGCAAATCTCATAGGCTTCCTCCTTTTCTCCACTTAGCGTCGGCATCGAATATATCCAAATGTATGAAAGCGATGCGAGCCGTGATAACGCGCCGGCAATTCATCCGGACAGTCCGATACGGGCCAGCTCATTTCTCTGGCCCTTTATTCCGTTTATTCTATTCCGGCGCGGCGGCGGCGGTGACTGAAAAAGCCCGGCGCGTCGGCCGGGTCGGACAGGTCCTTCAGACGCAAAAAACCGCGGCCCTCGGGCCGCGGCTTAATTGGTTCGGTTTTACGTCGCTTCGCTTGCCTGAATGCTTTCGGCAAACCGTACCGCCTCGTCTTGCCGGCCCCAGGGCACCGGCACCTCGACGGTATAAGGCAGGGGATTGCCGTACTTCATCAGGAACGTATATGTAAGAAGGAGCTTGGCAGTGCTGTTTTCGCCGGTCACGGCCCTGGCGTTCACCAGCGTCAGTTTCGCCCTGTCATTGATGCCGATATACCGGTTATTCATTAGAATATAGTCCCGGCCGACAATTGTCATGGAGGGAATTCTTTTGATTTGCGAGGCGGTATACGCCGGCGCGGCCGCCACAGAGACAAACGGCAGCAGCACCGCCGCGGCGCCGGTACATACAAGCAAAAGCCGCGTACTGTCCGATTCAGAAAGAAAGACAAACGGGGCAAAGATGATCGCCAGGCAGACGGACGCCAGAACGGACAGGCGGACGCTCTGTTTTCGCGTTCTTTCCGCCTCCGCCCTGGCGATCTGTTCCGTCTCGTGCGGCGCGTAGCTCCAGATCAGCAAAGCGTCCTGGCGGCTGAACAGGCGCCGTCTCTTCTCAGCCCTGGCATACAAAATCGGTATAAACAGAAGCGACAGAAACGCCACAGGCAAACCGGCCCCCAGAAAGCCTTCCGATCCCGAGACGCCGCCGTAAACGGCGGCAATCGCGCCCAGAGACGCGGCAGCAATCAGCGCGGCAATATGTTTCGGCATACCCAGCTCACCTCTCAGCCTGAAACTTGACAAATTGGTTAAACCGCGACCATGCGGTCGAGCGCCGAGCGCGCGCCGTTTAAGTCCGAGTCGCTCAGTTTTATTTCATATACCTCGTTTTCAAGGCAGCTCAGCACGGCCTCAAGGGTGACCTTCTTCATGTTCGGGCACAGGAACGCGGAGGCGACGGCGTAAAATGTCTTGTCCGGAAGCTCCTTCTGCAGGAATTCTCTCTGCAGTCGCGCCACGATCTCCATCTCCGTGCCGATGAGGATTTCGCGGGCATCCGTTTCGCGCGCGTACTTGAGGATTTCGGAGGTGCTTCCGACAAAGTCCGCATGCTTCAAGACTTCCTTCCTGCATTCGGGATGGACGGCGAACTTCGCGCCCGGATGCGCTTTTTTTGCGGACAGCACGTCGCTTTCGGTGATCCGGTGATGCGTCGGGCAAAAGCCGTCGTGAAAGTGGAACGTCTTGTCCGGCACCTGCTCGGCCGTATATTCGCCGAGGTGCACGTCGGGGATGAAAATAACCTCTCTGGCATCGAGCGATTTTGCGATGCGCAGCGCGGATGACGAGGTGCAGCAGATATCCGACACGGCCTTGACGGCCGCCGAGGAGTTCACATAGCACATGACGGCGGCTTCCGGGTGCTCCGCCCGCAGCCGCAGGACGTCGTCAACCGTGACCATGTCCGCCATCGGGCAGCCCGCTTCCGCCGACGGAATCAGGACTTTCTTGTCGGGTGACAGGATTTTGGCGCTTTCGCCCATAAAACGGACGCCGCAGACAACGATCAGCTTCTCCTTGGCTTCCTTGGCGCGTTTGGCCATCTCAAAGGAATCGCCGACGATGTCGGCGACATCCTGGACCTCCAGGGGTACGTAATAATGCGCGAGCACGAGCGCATTTTTCTCCTTTTTCAGCTTCAGTATCCTGTCCTTGATTTCGCTTTTCTCCACAGCTCGTATCCTCCCAAAGCGGCGGGCCGGTTCATCGCTCTATAACCGGGCGTGTCGCCCGGTTCGGCATGCCGCTTTCAATCTATACCACGCGGTTATTTTTGTCAACATATCCGAGTTGATATCGCGGCGCGCCCGTGATACAATAACCGAAAGGCTTGTATAAATTCTGGAATCTGTCATTTGACGGGCACGTGCGAATATCCGCGACGGCGCCCTTAGACAGTATGTCCGTTAACGGCGAAAAAATAAGGAGAGCGATATGAAGCGTTTTACAGCGGCGGCTCTGGTTTTGCTGCTTTTAGTCTCGTTGACTTCGACGTATGCCACCGACCCGGGCTCGGCGGCCGATCCGCTCATCTCCCTCAGTTACATAAACAACACGTTCCTCCCCGTGACGCTCAGCGACTGCAAGGCCCAGGTGTCGAGCACGCTGGAGTCGCTTTACGGCAGCGCCGGGGAAGAGGTCCGCGCCGCTTACGACGCGTATATGCTCCAGGCAGGCGGATACTCCGGCTACACATTTGCCGCCGGTTTTACGCCGCTCAGCCTCCCGGCCGGACGGACAGCCGAGCTCGTAACGGGCAGCACGTTCATTCTTGCCTCCGGCAGGGCCGCGCTCACCGTCGCAAGCGGGACTGTGATCAATATCTCCGCGGGAACGATCGTCCCTTCCGGCGCGTCCCTGACGATAAACGAGCGGTATTTCTGTGCCGAGGATACGTCGGCCCTGTTCGCAGCAACGAGCGACGCCGCCTGCCAGGTCGACGGGTACTACAAGACAACCGGCTCCGTCATTGTCGGGACCAACAAGTTTTTGGATGTGTCCGGCGCCGACTGGTTTTATGAAGCCGTGGCCTTCGCCGCCGACAACGGCCTTTTCACAGGCACGAGCGAGACGACGTTTTCGCCCCAGAACTCCATGACACGCGGGATGTTCGTCACGGTTTTATACCGCCTGGCCGGCAAGCCGGGCGCCGCCTCCGCCTCCGTGTTCCCCGATGTCGCCTCAAAATCACTGTATTATTATGACGCCGTGGTTTGGGCCAACGCCAACAATATCGTCAACGGCTACGACGACGGCCGGTTTAAGCCCGACCAGCCGATCACAAGGGAACAGATGGCCGTCATCATGTACCGGTACGCGTCCTACGCCGGGTACGTCGCCGGCGGGGCGGATACAGCTAAATACGACGCTTTCCCCGACGCCGCCAGCGTATCGGCCTTTGCAACGGACGCCATGAAATGGGCGACCGCCAACGGCCTGATCAACGGCTCCGACGGGAAGCTTCTGCCGCAGAATACGGCGACCCGCGCGCAGGTGGCGCAGATCATCCTGAACTTCTGCCGGATCATCCTGGGTATGTAACGAATGCAAACCTCCTGAATAAAATGAAACGAACCCCTTTACGCAGGAGTATCATTCAGGAGGTGCACAATGGGTAATTACAGTTTATTCGGCAATAACTGCTGGACCTGGGTTATCATCATCATAGTCATTCTTTTCTGCTGCAACGACAACCTGAGCGACGCCAAGTACTGACCGGTAAGTTGATTTCCGCAGCGGCTACGCGGGATGACGCGTAACATCATCTGTCTGTAACGTTTACAAACCTCCTGAATAAAATAAACCGAACCCCCTTAATAGGGAGTATCACTTCAGGAGGTTATACTATGAGCAACTGTGGATACTTCGGCAATAGCTGCTGGACTTGGGTCATCATCATCATAGTCATCCTTTGCTGCTGCAACAACGGCTTGTTCGGCGGCGGCGGCGTCTAAGCACTGACCGATAAGATTGCTGCGCGTCACGGCTGAGCCTGAAGCGAAAGAACCTGATACGACGCCGTTGCGCACATTATATAAAGCAAGCCGTGACAAAATGATCTGCGAAGCCGGCCGACGCCCTGTCGGGCGGAGGAAATATCTCTCCAGATCTGTTGATTGCTGATACGGTAGCTTACTGCAGCGGCTTCGGCCTTCAGCCGAGTGTCAAGGTAACCGCGCCGGGAGGTCTTACGGCCGACCGGCTCTACATATTAATAACGCCGAAATGCCTGAAGGCAGTGTCTACACATCAGGCATTTTTTGTTTTTTGTCCCGCGGCCGAATCATATTGATAAAAAGCGTCACGCGTAGTATAATAATAGAGCTTTCCCCGCGTCGGCGCGGCGCGGGGCAAGGCTGCACTAGTTGGGGAGTCAGCGGTGCCCTGTAACCTGCAAACCGCTACAGCAGGGATGAATCCCGGCCCCCGGACTTGTGATGTGTCGCCAGTCTTCGGTAAGTGGCGTTGACGGGCCGGTCTCGCGCAACGTAAATTCGTGAACCATGTCAGGCGGGGAACCGAGCAGCATTAAGCGAAACCTTACGTGTGCCGCGAGGGCGCCGGCTCCGAGCCGGCTGCCGGAGCAACGGGCATATCACACTTTCAAAGGCCGGTGTGCGGCCTTGCCCCGCGCCGCGCCGTCGGCGCGGCTTTCGTTAAGACCCGCTTCGCCGGATACGGCGAAGCGCGCCCATTTCATAGCTTCTCCCTCCGGCATGAACCCGTTACGAAGCGTTTTTACGACCTGTAACAACCGGGCTTCATGCCGGAAAACGCTAGACAGCCCGATGTGGAGGCAAAGCCATGTACCAGGCATTATACAGGAAATGGCGTCCCAGGACATTCGACGACGTCGTCGGCCAGGCGCATGTGTCGGAAACGCTCAAGTCGCAGGTGTCGACGGGCCGCCTGTCGCA
>CAYMLM010000172.1:0-6625 GCA_964391385.1 uncultured Papillibacter sp. | reverse complement strand
GAGATAATGAGCGGTGACTGGAGTTCAGACGTGTGCTCTTCCGATCTAGATACTGGACGGAACGAAGACGATGGTGGCGCGCGGCGCTGCCGGGCGGAAAATCCCGCACAGCCGGGTCTTCGAGGGCGAGACGCTTTATTTCATGCAGAAAGGCAGCGGAGAGATCACCGCGGCGGCGACCGTGACGCGCGTGCAGAATTATGTAAAGCTTACGGATAAGGAAATTACCGATACGCTCGAGGCCAATCAGGCGGGGCTCGCGTTCTCCGACAAGCAGAAGGAGCGCTGGCATAAGAAATGCCTGTGTCTGGTGGAATTTGAGAATGTCCGGCCTGTCGGGCCGCTGGCGTTCGACCGACAGAGCAATATGGACGACTGGCTGATCCTCGAGAAGATCGAGGACGTCGTCGTCGGTACGAGCATCCCGTTCAGTTACGACAAGTCCAGATTCAGCTGACGGCGCACAGGAAGACGGCGCCGGCCGCACATCCTCATAACAAAGAGAGACCCGGCGCTGTCTGGCGGCGGGTCTCTTTTCAAAGATTGCAGGCAAGCGGTGGACTTCCACGGAACCATTTGCTATTATGAGCATGCTGGGTCAAAAGAGCGCATAATGCACGCCGTACAGGCTGGAGAGGCGGTAAAAATGAGCAGGCTGGTTCAGTTTTTCAAAACGGACGCCGCATACAAGCAGGAAGTATCGAGGTATAAACCGGCCGACGGCATATTGGCCTTAGCTGTTTTTGTCCTCCTGATGGTCCTGTACTACGTGATGGGCGTCCTTCAGGCGGGGGCCGGCATTTATCTGGGCGTGCCCATGAATCTCTTTTTTATCGCACTGTGCATTCTTCTTGTTATCATCAGAAAGGACGGGCTGACAAGCCTTGGCTTCAAACAAAAAAACGCCGGCAAATCGGCCCTGGCGGGGCTCGCGCTGGGGGCCGCGGCCATCGCGGTCAACGCGGCGGTCGGCCTCGGCGGCGGCGGCGCGCTCGCGCCTTTCGGGGTCATCGCATCGAAATTTTTCTATTTCCTGATCGTCATTGCCCTGTCGGAAGAAATCGTCTTCAGGGGGTATATCCAGACGAGACTCTTCGGGCTCATCCGGAACAACGCGGCGGCGACCATTGCCGCCGGCGTCCTTTTCACGCTTATGCACATCCCGTACCAGATGGGGGCGGCCGGGCTGGACCTCGCCGCGTTCTGCCGGGAAAACTGGTGGTGGTTCCTGACGCTTATGGCGTGGCATCTCGTGTTTACTTATCTTTACAGGCGCTTTAATTCCATCCTCGCGCCGACCGTTTTCCACGCGCTTATGGACTGGAGCAATATACTGTTCGTATGACGCGCTCTCCCCTGCCGGTCACGTGCGCTTCTTTCGGTTGAACAGCTTGTCCCTGTAATAGCCGTCCGCCAAATAGACGGCGCCGAGCGGGTTGTGCGCGAGGACCCTGTCCTTCGCGGCAAAGACCGTGACCGGCGCTTGCGAATATTTGATGAACAGGGAGTCGTGTCCGACGCACAGGCCGAGGATGAGGTTGAGTTCGGTGCCCGCCCTGTTCAGGAAAAACGCCTGTCCGATGGGGTTGCACATCGGTTCGAACGTGCCGGGATGGACCTTCCCGCCGTCCTCGATCCCCAGTGATTCCTTGGGGACGCCGCAATTTTTGCAGACGACCGAATCCACCTGGAAGCCGTTATGCGTCAGGACCCTCGTCAAAATCGCGGCCTCCTTCTTGAAGCCGGCGCAAAAAGCCAGGCCCAGTTTTGTAAATCCGCACCTGTCGGCAAAATCAATGATCTCCTCGAGCCTTGTTTTCTGACAGTACCCGTCCGCTTCCGTCAGCGCGGAGTTAACGGCAAGCTTCCTGTTCGTCTCGTCCTCGTAGAGCTTCCTGATCTCGTCAAGCCCGGCCTCCGCGCCGGGGCAGTTTTTCGGCGCGTCGTCCAGCTTTCCCGTTTCGCAGCTGTTTTTTCCGCAAGCGGCACATGTATACATCGTCCGACATCCTCCCGATATGATTGATAAGAATCATGTTAGTCTGAATGCGGATATATGTCAATATTGAGTAACTATACAATCAATTATCCAGGCTGTAAGGAGACACTCGTATGAAAATTGCGGTGATCAACGGGCAAAACCATAAGGGCTCCACTTACCACGCCGGGCGGATGCTGGCTGAGAAGCTGGCCGGCGGCGAGGACATCCGTGAGGTGTTCCTGCCGAAGGACATGCCCGAATTCTGCCTGGGCTGCGCGTCGTGTATCCTGAAGGACGAGAAGCAGTGCCCGCATTACAAGTGCATGAGCCCCATCCTCGGGCTCATGGATGCGTCGGACCTACTTATCTTTACGACGCCGGTCTACGTCATGCGCGCGTCCGGCTCCATGAAGGCGTTTTTGGACCACTGCGCCTACCGTTTCATGGCGCACCGGCCGGAGGAGAAGATGTTCAGCAAGCGGGCGGTCTGCGTCTCGACAGGAGCGGGCGCTGGTATGCGCAAAGCGTGCAAGGATATCAGGGTCAGCCTGTTTTACTGGGGCGTCGCCAAGAGCTACAGCTTCGGCTTTGCCGTCGCAGCGTCGTCGTGGGACGGCGTCAGCGCGGCGAAAAGAGAGTCGATCGCCCGCAGGATGGATAAGCTGGCCAAAAAGATCGCGTCGGGTCCGGACAAGGCGAGCCCGTCTGTCAAGACGAAGATGTTTTTTTACATCATGCGCGGCATGCAGAAAAAAGGCTGGAATCCCGCCGACAGTGCATACTGGAAGAACAAGGGGTGGCTGGTCGGAAAAAAACCGTGGTGACGAAGGCAATTGTTATGCGCGCGGCCAGCGCCAATTTCAAAATCGCTTGAATGAACACCAGAGTGACGACATCAAAAAACGCCGTAATAGGCGTTTTTATTTTATGCGATAGATCAAGTATGCGGAGCCGCGCCGGCTGCGGTATCAAATAGAATCAAAAAATGAGATTTTTTCTAAATTCCCCTGCCCAAATAACGATATAAGTTTTGGGGATGTACAAATTACACAAAATAGAAGGGGATTGTATTGAAAAAAATGTTAAAAACTAGAAGTCTCGGTTCGCTTATTCAACTCGTTGTCTCAATTATCATCATTATCGCGGTTGCGACGATTTCAATAAGCTCAATCGTATCCTTCAACAACATGCTCAACGAGAAGAGCCGGGCAGAAGCGGAAACTGCGCTTCGCGTCGTCGATGAAACGTTTGCCACAAAGAAGGATACGCTTTATGTGTATGCGCATACGCTCGCTGCCAAAGACGATTTGAAGAAAGCTCTCGCCGCCACCGACCACGACAGCGCGCTGAGCCTCATGACCGAACAGGTCAAGTTGATGGGTATCACCTACATCTCCGCAACGAACGCGGACGGGATCATGGTGGTGCGGACGAACGATCCGGACAATTACGGCGACGACGTTTCCGGCCTCGGTCCGGTCGCTCTGGCACTCCAGGGCACCGCGAACATCGACGCGGCCGTCGGCAGCACGGCTTACAATCTCGTCTCATGCGTCCCGGTGTACGGGGACAACGGCGAAATCGTCGGCGAGGTCAACGCCTGCGTGACGCTCAATGGAAATCAGGAGCTTGTTCAGTTGCTCAGCGACACCTCCGGGACTCAGTGCGCTCTCTATATGAACGACAAGTGCACAGCCTCGACAATCGACAGCCTCAACGACACCGTACTTCCTGAAGATATCGCCGAAACCGTTATCAATCAGGGGGAAACACACATAACAAACGCGGTCATAGACGGGACGTCCTATCTCGTCGGCTACAGCCCGATCAAAACGTCGGCCGGCGCCGTATCCGGCGTCATCATGGCCGCCGTGGATATGACGGACATCAACCAGAAGACGCAAAGCCTGACCATTTTGATCATCGTCTTCTCCATCGGGATCATCCTCATCGGCAATGTGGTCTTCGTACTGCTTATGCGTAAAAGGGTGAAGATGCCTCTGAATAAAATCGTCACCGCCGCAAAAACGATTGAAACAGGCAGCGTCGACGAGGAGGTCAAACGGCTGCTCGGCACCGTGAGGGTCAACGACGAGATCGGCTCGCTTGCGCGTTCGATCGAGGGCGCGGTCGCATCGATCGAGCAGGTGGCCAACGACACGAAACTCCTGAAAGAGGCATCAGACCGGCACGACCTGACGGTCAGCGTGGATACGGGACGGCACTCGGGCATCTATAAGACGATCATCGATACCGTCACGACACTGTTCGACGCGATCAGGCAGGTCATCGTGCAAATCAGGCAAACCGCAGAAGACATAGATAAAAACTCCGAGCTGGTAGCCTCCGTTTCGCAGTCGCTTGCGCAGGTCACGACCGAGCAGGCCGGCTCCATCGAAGAGCTGGCGGCCACGATCACAGAAATCAGCGAACAGATCAAAAGCAACGCGAAAAGCACGGCAGACGCTTCCGTCATCTCAAACGAAAACATGGACGAGGTCAGAAAAGGCAGCAGGTCCATGGAAGATCTGACGTCCGCTATTGAAGATATCAACAACACCTCCGTTAAAATCAGCAACATCATCAAGGCAATCGAGGACATCGCTTTCCAGACAAACATCCTCGCGCTCAACGCTTCGGTCGAGGCCGCCAGGGCCGGCGCAGCCGGAAAAGGCTTTGCCGTCGTCGCCGAAGAGGTGAAAAACCTCGCAACGAAGAGCGCGGCGGAAGCCAGCAATACGACCGAGCTGATAAACGCTTCGCTCGCTTCGGTCAACAAGGGCATGCGCATCGCCAAGGAGACAGCCGGCAACCTTACCGCCGTCGTTGATAAAACAGTTCAGGTAGACAAAATCATTGTCTCCATTTCGGAAGCCACGCAGAGCGAGGCCGACGCGGTGTCGCAGGTCGACGTATCCATCAGCCAGATCTCGGATGTCATTCAGTCCAATTCGGCAACGGCCGAAGAGACCTCCGCGGCCAGCGAGGAATTGTCGCAGCAGGCTGCGAAGCTGCGCGAAATGGTTGTAAAGTACAAAGTATAACAGCCGTAAGTGCCCGGCGCATTCAGCGCCGGGCCTTTCTTTTTTTTAACCTTTCTGATCCCTTTGGCGAAAAATGCCGGCACGGTCTGGATTTCCCGCACCGGCAATGGTATGATTGTGTGGCGGTTTGCGCCTGTCCCGCCGTCCGGGGCGCTGACCGGCAAACGAGATTATGGAAGCAGCTTACATAAGGGGGGATTGATATGGGAGCAGTGATTCGAGAATATCACGGCAAAGATGTAACGGGCATGACGGAGGTCTGGAATGAAGTCGTCGCCGAGGGCGTCGCTTTCCCGCAGACAGACCCGATGAGCGTCGAAGAGGCGCGGGATTTTTTCGCCGCGCAGAGTTACTGCGCCGTGGCGGACGCGGACGGACAGATTGCCGGGTTATATATCCTCCATCCGAACAACGTCGGCCGCTGCGCGCACATCGCCAACGCCAGCTACGCGGTTCGGTCGTCGGCAAGAGGCATGAAAATCGGCGAGGAGCTGGTGCGGCATTCCCTTTGTCAGGCTCAAGCGCTGGGCTTCGGTATCCTTCAGTTCAACGCCGTCGTGAAGTCAAACCTGCGGGCGATCCGCCTGTACGAGTCCCTGGGCTTTGTCCGGCTGGGGACCGTCCCGAAAGGGTTCCGGCTCAAGGACGGTTCGTTTGAGGATATCATTATTTTCTACTACGCAATATAACAGATATAAAGAGCGACATAATATGTCGGCACTGAATCCCCGCGGTGAGAGAACGGCGTGAGCAAGGATACCGTCGTCATCATCGTACACGGTATCTCAGGCAGCACTCTCCGTTTACATATGAGCCCTGCCGCGGCGGGGTAATGCGCTGTACAGCAAGCCTTTATCGGGAGGCCGATGAATAATGATAAAAAAAGTCCTGCGTAAGCAAAACAACTCAACGCGCTGCTTTGTCTGCGGGCTTCAAAACGACAAGGGGCTGCGCGCTGAATTTTACGAGCTGGAGGACGGTACGCTCGCGGCGACCGTCGTTGTCCACCCTCTGCATCAAAGCTATCCCGGCCGCGTGCATGGCGGCGTGAGCAGCGCCCTGCTCGACGAAACGATCGGCCGGGCCATCAATATTCAGGAACCCGAGACCTGGGGCGTGACGGTGGAGATGACGGCGCGGTTTAAAAAACCGGTTTTATACGACGTGCCGCTTCTCATCACAGGCCGGATCACGGAAAACAAGAGCCGGCTCTTCTGCGGCGAGGGAGAGATCCTCCTGCCCGACGGCAGCGTCGCAGTGTCCGCCAGCGGCAAATACCTGAAGATGAAGCTGTCCGACATCTCCGAGTTCGACGGCAGCATCGATGTCTGGGAGCAGTTTCCGCGGTCGGACGACCCGACTGAGCTTGAATTTCCCGAAAAAAATTGAGCCGCCCGGCCGGCGGCTGGACAGGCTGGAAGCATATTTTACGAATGGAGATGCCATGCGATACAACACCGTTTTATTTGATCTGGACGGGACGCTGACAGACCCGGGGTTGGGCATCACGAACTCCGTTATGTACGCGCTCGGAAAATTCGGCATCCCGGTCCCCGAGATCGGAAGAGCACACGTCTGAACTCCAGTCACCGCTCATTAT
>CAYMLM010000171.1:0-6677 GCA_964391385.1 uncultured Papillibacter sp. | reverse complement strand
CTTATTTCCGTCGTGCGCGACGGAAACTCTGCGAGGCTTTGACCCGAATTCGCACATTGTCGACGCCCTGAACGGCCGCGAAAACGCGGCCGTTTTGATTTTGCCGGCAAAGACGACGCGTTATATAAAGAGGCCGCGGTTTCGTCTCAGTGTCGCGCAATTATAGTCAATATGTAAAAAAACAAACATTTACACTTTATTTATTTGTGACGATCGTTTATAATGACGTTAATTAGACGCGTCTTTTACTCAGCCAGTTCCGGCAGCATATCGATGAAATTCTTCGCGTCATTGGTAAGCCGCCCTGTCCGCCATGCGGCGATAATATGGGCGTTTCTGATCTTGGGTACCGAGAAATACTTGATTTCCCCGTCAAGCCCGATATTGATATATTTGCCGGTGATGCTAAACCCCTTTCCCTGCTTGATGACATGCAGCAGCGTCTGGAAATTCGGACAGAATTCGATTTTTTTCGGTTTGAATCCGAGGAGGCTGCAGTTGGCCATAAGGTTTTCGATATCCGCAAGCTCGCTGTTGAGCGTGGGGATTGTGTACAGGATCTCACCGCCGAGCGCGCTGTAATTCAGTTCGTCCGACTGGGCGAGCGGATGGTTGGCGGCCAGCGCGATATACATCCTGAAGACGGATACGCGCTTTGATGACAGGTTCGGAATATATCTGAGGACAAAATCCTGCGTCAGCACGATGTCCATGTTGCCGAATTCAAATGTCTGGCGAAGCTCTCTGAATTCGTATATGGATTCGCGCAAAACAACATCGGGATATTGGGTTTGGTATGCTTGTATGGTTTCTTTGAGCAGGTTGAAATCCTCCGAGTACTCAAATGAATTCGACTCGATGATGCGAAGCTGTTTTTGCGCGGAGGATGAGCTGAGCTGAATCGTTTTGATGCTTCTGTCCATCGCTTCATACAGAGGTTCCAAAGCCCTGAAAAGTGACTGGCCGTCGGCGGTAAGTTCCATGCCCTGCTTGCTCCGTATGAAAAGGCGCATTCCGATGCCCTCTTCGAATCTTTTGATGGTTTTGCTGAGCGCCGGTTCGGAGGTAAATAAAAACTTCGCCGCGTTCGTGAGATTATTAAACTTGGCGATTGTCAGAAAGGACTCGATCTGCTGAAATGTAATATTAAACATGAGGCATCCTCCTCCGTCAGGTTCGCCAGACAATAAATAGACCGGAAATGTCTGTGACGTTTCTGAAAGTCGCAAGATAATACAAAATTAAACATTCCATTAAAGTTATCATAACACGGTTTTAATTATTATGCAACGTCCGGTTTTTATATTATAAATATGTTGGTTGTTTGTTTAAAGGCAGCCAATTGTATAAATATACTAGAATACCCTTTGTCTGAGCAGAACGGCCGGACATCCGCGGAATAACAGAAAATATCCGGTTCTTTCAGCGCGCGGGATACGCTGTTAAATTTTGCATATGGCTGCCGGCAGGTTTACATACTCAATTTATACATGATATGATGTGTTATATGTGCCGCTCGATTCGGAGAGCGGATTTCGGCTGGCAAACGTGCGCAGGCGATGCTCAAAAGCGGCTGTAGGCACTGTGGCGGCATAGTATAAATCAGTAAAGGCTGATTTTATAAAGAACAAAGCGGAGGTGTTAAGATGGAACAATACCTGGAATTTGAAGGAATTGGCAAAGCGTTTCCGGGTGTGCAGGCGCTCAAGGACATCAGTTTCAAGGTTCGAAGCGGTCAGATCATGGCGCTTGTTGGTGAAAACGGCGCAGGGAAGAGTACGCTCTTAAAGATTCTCAGCGGCGATCTGGCTCCGGACGAGGGCCGTATATCGCTCAACGGAGAGGCTGTGTCGTTTTCGGATCCCTACGAATCCCTCAAAAAGGGGATCAGCGTCATCTATCAGGAGCGTCAGCTGGTACCGGCGATGAGCGTTATGGAAAACATATTCCTCGGCGCTCTGCCCGTGACGAAGCTGAAGCAGCTCGACAAGAGGCGGCTGCGGAAAGATGCGCAGGAGATCATCGACAAATTTAACCTGCCCATCGATCCGACAATGCCGGTCGGCAGGCTGCCGGTTGCGTACCAGCAGATGGTTGAGATTATAAAGGCGTATCGGCGCGACTCGCTGGTCATTGCGTTTGACGAGCCGACGGCGCCGCTGACGGATTCGGAAATCTCGATTCTGTTCAACCTGATCAAGCAGCTGAAGGAAGCCGGCAAGATCGTCCTGTACGTATCGCACCGTCTGGCTGAAATCTTCCAAGTGACGGACGAGATCGTGGTGCTCAAGGACGGACGGCTGGTCAAGTCGTTCCAGACGGCCGAGACGAACGAAAAGGAACTGATCAAGGCGATGGTCGGCCGGGACATCGGCGATACATATGCCAATCTGAAACGAAACGACAAATTCGGCGACGTCGTGCTTGAGGTCGAAGGCCTTGTGACGGACATCGTGCACGATGTGAGCTTCAAGCTGCGGCGCGGCGAGGTGATGGGCTTCGCCGGACTCGTGGGGGCCGGGCGCACCGAGGTCGCGCGCGCGATATTCGGCGCGGATGCGATCATTTCGGGCCAGGTCAAGCTCGACGGCGAGACAGTGACATTCAAAACGCCGAAGGACGCCATTGACGCGGGCATCGCGCTGTGTCCGGAGGACCGCAAGGAGCAGGGTCTCGTGCTTTGGCGGTCGATCAAGGACAACATCTGCATGCCGGTCCTGAGCAAGCTGAAGAAGGGCCTGTTTCTTGATCCAAAGGCGAGGGAAGACCTTGCCATCAAGGCGATCGAGCAATACTCCATCAAGACCCCGTCCGTTGACAAGATCGTCATCGAACTCTCGGGCGGCAACCAGCAGAAGGTCATCCTCGGCAGATGGACGTCCGAGAAGGTCGTGACAAAGATTCTGATTCTTGACGAACCGACGAAGGGAATCGACGTCGGGACGAAAGCGGAAATATACCAGATGATCTGCGACTTTGCCAAACAGGGTATCGGCGTGATCTTCATTTCGTCGGAGCTGACGGAGGTCATCAACGTAGCCGATACGATCATTGTTATGCATAACGGCCACATCACGGGACAGGTCAGCCGAGAAGAAGCCACAGAGGAGAAAGTGCTGGCTCTTGCAATGCTCGATTAAGGAGAGGTTATAACATGGGAAGTGAAAAAGGAGCAAAAAAGTTCTTTAAATCGAAGTTATTCTCACTGATTGTCCTGCTGGCGGCGATCGTAGTCATTTTTACAGTCTGGGCCGCTCTGATCGGTCAGAAGTACGCTTCGGTCAGTACAATATTATCCGTCGGCGATCTGATGATCGTGACGTCGTTTCTCGCCATCGGCGCCGGTATGCTGATGGTTTCCGGAAATCTTGACCTGTCGGCGTCCGCCATTGGGGCGTTCAGCTGCGTGCTGATGGCCGCGTGCCTGAAATACTGGGCGATCCCGACGGGCTTGGCCATCGTTGTATCGCTCGTGGCCGCGATTGTTTTCGGGATACTCAACGCGGTGCTCGTCAACGAATTCAACTTTCCGTCGTTCATCGGCACGATGGCCATGGCGTCGGTCGCAAAGGGCGCCATGCAGTTTGTGAGCGTGAGCCCGGATACGGGCAGCCCGACGACGATCAACGTCAGCAATGAGGTCACGAAATTTATCGGCACCTACAAGATCGGCGGAGCGGTCCCGTTCGCGCTGATCATCGCGCTCGTCGCGTTTATCATTTACGGCCTGATACTGAGCAAATCCAAGTTCGGGATGCAGATGTATATGGTCGGCGGCAACCCGAACGCGGCCCGCCTGTCGGGTATCAATCCGAAGAAGGTCTCCTACATACTCTTTGCCAACAGCGGCTTTCTGGGCGGCGTTGCCGGCGTGATCTACATGGGACGCCAGAGTCAGGGCGACCTGAGCGCCCTGCTTCAAAACCAGTTCACCGGCCTGACGGCCGCCATCCTGGGCGGCATATCGTTCGGCGGCGGCGCGGGCAACCTGGCGGGCGTCTTCGTTGGTCTTCTGATATTGAACGCGTTTGATTTCGGTACGGTCATCGTGAGGTTCAGCAGCTATTGGACGACCGTGCTGACAGGCATTTTACTTCTCGTTGCTTTGACTATGGACTATTACAGTGCCAAAAGAGCGAGAAAGGCTCTGAGCAGGTAATCCGTAACGTATCCGGCGGCCGGTAAGGCCTGTCCGGCGGGAAAGCAACAGAAGAGAGCGTCCCGGCTCTCGTAATTCTCGATTAAGGAGAGGTAATACCTATGGGAAAACAAACATTAGGGAAAAAGCTACTGCATTCCAAGTTTTTCGGGCTGCTCGTGCTTACAATAGTTCTGGTTATCATCATAACCTTGATTAAAAGCAGCTTTTTATCAAGAGGAAACATCCGGCAGTTATTAATTACTATGACGATCCCCGGCATCATGCTCGTGTCGGTCGCGCCTCTGCTCATCAGCGGCGGCATCGATCTGGCGGCCGCCTCGGAGGCGATACTCGGGTCGATGGTATTTGCGCAGCTGCTGTCGTTCTTCCCGGCTCTGCCGTGGGGCGTCGCGCTGATCCTCGCACTGCTCGTCGGCGGCGTATTCGGGCTGATCAACGTATTTCTGGTCAACAAGATGCATTTCATGTCCTTTATCGCAACGATCGGCATGTCCTCGGTGTACTCGGGCCTGGCGACCATGTGGACAAGAACGAATAACGTTCAGATCAACCGCACAAGCTTTCTGGCTCTCGGCAAAGCTGCCATTTTGTGGGACTGGGTGCCGTGGCTCTTTGTCATTTCGATTTTGCTTGTCGCAATCTACGGGTACATACTATCCAACACGCCTTTCGGCAGAAGCGTGTATATGGTCGGCGGCAATCCTTACGCCGCGAGGCTCGCCGGCCTGAAGCCCAAAAAGGTCCAGGCGTATCTGTTTGTCAACAGCAGCGTCATGGCCGTGCTGGCCGGCATCGCCTGGTCGGCTTATAAGAAAATGGCGAGCCCGACCGCGCTTGGGATCTCCATGCCGAACTTTGCCGCGCTCACGGCGGCGATCCTCGGCGGCGTGTCGTTCTTCGGCGGCGCGGGCGGAATGGCGGGCGCGTTTGCCGGCCTGCTGCTCGTCAACGTCTTTACAAGCGGCCTGAACATGCTGGGTCTGCCGTCCTACATCAGCATCGCGCTGCAGGGACTCATCCTGATTGCCGCGCTCATTGTCGACAACTTCAGCACGAGCCGTCAGCGCAAAGCGCTGCTCAAGGCGGCCATCGCGGGCGAAAAGGTCAAAAAGGCCGGCGCCTAAGGCAGTGCCCACGGCAGGTCCGCCCGTATTTATTTAGTATTTCGCTCAAAGGAGGCATCTCCTTCTGAGTGGAAGATATCAAAAATAGGAGGAAAACTAAACATGAAAAAGATTTTGGCAATCGTCCTGGTACTTCTCATGGCTCTGACACTGTTCGCGTGCAACAAACCCGCCGCGTCAGACACCAGCGAGCCGCCCGCTTCGACCTCGGAGACACCGACCGAAGCAAAACCGAGCAACATCCCTGACACGCCGACCGTAGAACCGACCGTCAACCCGTTTGGCGGCGAGATCGGCATGTACGACCCGGAATATGATTATTCCGCGAACCCGACCTATAAAGTACAGTATGTCGTTCTGGCGACGCAGGGCCTTTACGAGGCATTCAGCGATGCGTTTGAACACTGGGCGACGATGATGAACATCGAGTACCTGGGCATGCAGGAATACGGCGGCGATAAGGACGCTTACCTGAGCAACCTGCCCACCCTGGCCACCAACGCCGACGGCCTTCTGGTCGACCCGGATTCCCAGATGTACACCCGCGTGGCCGAAATCCTTGACGAGCAGGGCTGCCCCTGGATGGGCTGCATGGCCGCCCCGCGCGATTACGAAGCCGATGGCATGCCCCTGATCCACCCGTTCGTCGGATTCGACAACTATGCGGTCGGCACGATTTTCCCGCCGAAGCTCCTTGAGTACAAGGATAAGCTCTGGCCGGATGTTCCGACTGAAGAGTTTGGCTTCATCACGGTTGACTTCTCCGTCGCTTTCCCGCTCAAGCAGCGCGAGATGGGCGCTCTGGACACCCTGAAGACGCTTGAGCCCGATATGGCCGAAAACAGATACTGGGTGGCCGATACCGCCATCAATACATTCGACGTCGACACCTCCAGCCAGGTTGTCTCCGCGATCCTCTCGCAGCATCCGGAAATTGAGTACTGGCTCGTCTTCGCGGAAGTTGACGACATGGCCAAGGGCGCTGCGGCGGCCCTCGACTCGATCGGCCTGACGGATAACTCCGTTGTTATGACCTTCGGCGGCACCGGCCTGCAGATCCAGTGGGATGCCGGCGTTCAGGACGCCTGGAGAGCCGCCTGCTACCTGCCGCAGACGATCTATGCCGAGCCCATTATCGGCGCTCTGTATGCCTTCATGAACGGCGACGCGACAGCAGAGGACATCTGGCCGAACTGGGTCAACGTCAACGACAAGGGCGGCCCCGACCACAACTACGCCAGCCGTCTGCTCCCGTACTACTGGATCGAGTATGATAACTACAAGGCTATGATCAAGTGGTCCGATATCTACGCCGGCTCCAACTACTTCCCGGATTACCCGGCCGAGATCGGAAGAGCGTCGTGTAGGGAAAGAGTGTAGGATAGGGTGGT
>CAYMLM010000170.1:3191-6686 GCA_964391385.1 uncultured Papillibacter sp. | reverse complement strand
CGCATCGGAAATGACACTTCTCATGACGGCTGTGGCTGAGCAGCCGTCATGCAAGCTTCTTGTCGACAAAGCCCTCTGGGCTTTGTCGACAGCCTGAAACGAGGGCCTTTCAGGGCCTTCGTTTTACTTTCCCGGACGGTCTTAGTGCCGGCGGCCGCCGCGCTACCAGATGACCGGGTTTTTATTCAGCCCGGATTTCAGGTAGGACAAAAAGGACTTCATCAGCTGCCGGTTTTCGTTTTCCTTGCGCATGAAAAGAGACATGCAGACATTCAGCTCCGGGTAGACGTCCTTGACGTGCGCGTTTTGAAACAGATGCCGGTTGCCGTTTATGTAGTCCTCATAATACAGCGCGATGGCCTGATTTTTTGCCACCAGCTGGGAGACGAAGGCCGAGTCGATCGAGAAGAATTTTTCGTTCGGCACAAAGCCGCACTGCTGGCAGTGGCGCCGGATGAGCAGCGGGAAGATTTCATCTTTTCCGGTGCTGATAAACGGCTCGTCCTTCAGGTCGGCCCAATTGAGGGACGGCTTTTCCGACAGGGGATTGTCCGGGCTGATGAGGCATTTGAGCGGCTTGTTCTTGATGGTGAGGTAGGAAAACGCCGGGTCGGGCTGCGTGTGGAAACACCAGGCGACATCCAGCTCGCCGCTCAGCGCGTTCATCGTCAGGACATTGTACTGGCTTTGCTCATAAAACGTCGTGTTGATGCGCACGTGCGCGTTTTCCTTCTGGAAGCTTTCAATGAGAGACAAGATCAGGTACGAAAAATGATTATATCCCAGCAGGCCGACCCGAATGCTGTTTTCCCCGCTCAAAAGGAATTTTTTCGCGAAGAGCTCCAGATCGTCCATGCTTCTCAGGGCGATCACGGCGCGCGGATAAAAGGCCTTTCCGAAATCAGTTGGAACAAGCACGTTCTGTTTTCGCAGAAACAAGGGAGCGCCGAGCGTTTCCTCCAGGCGTTTGAGTCCCTGACTGATGCCCTGCGGCGTGACGAAAAGATTCTTTGCGGCCTGATAGATGCTGCCGCTTCTGTAAATTTCAATGAAGTAGCGAAGGTATTGGACGCTCATAACAGACCTCCGTCGACGAACGGACGCGGACATGGGCCGGGTTCGAGATTTTTTCCCATTTTACTACAAACCCTGCCGCAATACAATTATATATAAGAAAAACCGGAGACTTTCCGCTGTCTCCGGCTTTCATACGCGGCCGTATTACAGATAATTCATCGGGTCGACGGGCGTAGAGTCGGCGTTCGTGATACAATCGGCCCATTTGTGACGGATGCGCACCTCGAAGTGGAGATGGACGCCGGAGGACGTCCCGGTGCTGCCCATATAACCGATCCGCTGGCCGATGCCGACCGGGTCGCCCGCGTGTACGTCCGGGAGGGAGGCGAGGTGTCCGTAGCGCGTCTGGACCGGCTGCCCGTTATACACGGAGTTGATATACACGACGTTGCCGTAGCCGCCCAGCCATCCGGCGTAAACGACGGTCCCGCTCTGTGCGGAGATGACGGCGTCGCCCGCAACCCCGCGCGAGGCCGAACCGATGTCGAGGCCGTTGTGCGTGCCGGCCGAGAAGTATTCGTTGATTTTCTGGCTCACGGGGATCGGCCAGGCCATTACCGACGTGAGGTAATCGCCGCTGACATACCCGACGTTCGAGCCGTTGAACACGATCCTGTACCAGCCGTTTGCCTCCGACAGCGCTATGACGAGATGCCCCCGCGCGATCTTGCCGATTACGACGTGAGAAGTGCCGGGGCCGCTTCTGACGTTGAGGCTGCCGTAAGAGGTGGACACCTTGAGCGGCCAGGTGCCGTACACATATTGTATATAGTCGGCGCTGGCATATCCGTAGGCGCCGGCGGCATATTCCACATACCACCAGTTGCCGGTTTTGGATATGAGCGTCACGTACGAGCCGGACCCGAGCCTGCTGACGATCTCGCCGCCGGCGCCTGCGGAGCTCCGGACGTTCAGCGAGCCGTACGATGTCGTCACGATTCCCGCCGCCGAGGTGGCGAACGCGGCATCCGCACCCGTCACTGCGGCAAAACCGAACAGAAGCGACAACAAAACAAGCGCTGCCGCGCCCGTCTTAAGCAGATTTCTAACTGTTTTCATGGCCTGTTCTCCCTCAATCCTGTAACGATGCTAAGGATTGTTTTTTACCGGGCGTGGGCGACAAATTCGTCCGGACGGGGAGTACTTATTTCCATGGAAACTCCGGCATGATATGGCTGAAAACGCCGTCCCGCCGATTCCCGCGGCAGCGCAGCAAAATCTGGTATAGATAGGAATTGTCAGGCAGGACAGACTAATTCATACAGTCAGAGCGACTGATATCTTGAAAGGCTTGGAGTGAACCGGCCGATGTTCTTTTCGGGGAAAACGCCGGGACCGCGGAGCGACGGCGCGGCGCCCGGCGAGCTGACGCGGGAGCTGCGCGCGAACATCGATACGATCGTAGCGGAGCTCGGGCAGAGCAGCGACCTTGTCGTCAACCTGGACGAAGACCTCACGTCCGGGAACCGCTACGCGGCCGTGTATCTGTCGGGTATGGCGGATCAAAGGAAGATCGAAGGCATTTCGCTTGCGCTGGCCCATTTGGGCGCGGGGCAGGAAAAACTCAGTCCGGAAGCGTTTCTGGCGGTTTTGCAGAAACGGCTGGCGAGCGTCCGGCGCCGGTACGGCGGCGCGGAGCTGCAGGCGCTGTACAACGAAATGCTCGACGGCAACACGGTTTTTCTGGTCGACGGGCTTGCCGGATTCCTCTCCGTCGCCTCGTGCGGCAGCGAGGCGCGCGCCGTGACGGAGCCGACCTCCCAGACGATCATCAAAGGCCCGAAGGACGCGTTTACGGAGGACATCGACAAGAATCTGTTTCTGATCCGCAAGCGGATCAGAAACATAGCCCTCAGAGTGGAAGACCTGACGGCCGGCGCCGTCACGCGTACAAAACTGAAGCTGCTTTATATCTCCACGATCGCCAAGCCCGATATCGTGGCGGATGTGCGCGACCGGCTCTCGCGTCTCGATTACGACGGGATCCTGGACAGCGGCTACATCGAGGAACTGATCAAGACCGACAAATACTCCATTTTCCCCACGATCCTCAACTCGGAAAAGCCCGACGCCGTCGCCGGCGCGCTGCTCGAGGGGCGGGTGGCCATCCTCGTGGACGGGACGCCGTACGCGCTGAGCGCCCCCGCGGTTTTCAGCGACTTCATCCAGGCCAGCGAGGACTATTATTACTCGTTTTACGTCGCTTCCAGTATGCGGCTGATCCGGTATATCGCGCTGTTTTTAACGCTTTTTGTGCCCGCGGTCTTCGTGGCGCTGACGACCTTCCACCAGGAGATCATTCCGACGCCGCTTCTCGTGAGCATCGCCGCGCAGCGCGAGGGCGTGCCGTTCCCGGCTTTTTTCGAAGTGATGCTCATGGAGCTGGCGTTTGAGATCAGACGCGAGGCCGGCATACGC
>CAYMLM010000170.1:0-3181 GCA_964391385.1 uncultured Papillibacter sp. | reverse complement strand
CCGGCCATCTCCATCGTTGGCGCGCTCGTCCTGGGACAGGCGGCTGTCGAGGCGGGACTGATCTCCGCGCTCGTCGTGATCGTCGTCTCCGTCACCGCCATCTCAAGCTTCGCCATAACCAACTACGGCCTGTCCAACGCCATTCGCCTCCTGCGGTTCGGGTTTATCATGCTGGCCGGCATGCTCGGGCTTTACGGGATTAACATGGGACTGATCGTCCTGATCCTGCATCTGTGCAAGCTCAAGTCGGCGGGCGTGCCCTTCCTCACGCCCGTGGCCCCGAAGCTCAAGGGAGGGAATAAAGACACGCTCATACGCATGCCGCTGTGGGCGCTCCGGAAAAGGCCGGCATTTTCGTCGTCGCCCACGTCGGACAGGACGTCCGGCCCGCAGCGGCAGAGCGCCGGTCAGAAGGGAAAGCCGGAGATTGGACGGCAGTCATGAAGAAAAAAACAGTTTTTGCGCTCCTGATATTCGTCACGAGCCTGATGCTTGGCGGCTGTTGGAGCAGCCATGAGGTCAACACGCTCGGCCTGGCGGTCGCCTTCGGGATCGATAAGGCCCCGGACGGCTATCGCGTCTGCGCGCAGCTGATCAATCCGCAAGAGATCGCGGCCAAGCAGGCAACGGACGAATCGCCTGTCACGGTTTACACGGCCGAAGGCTCAAATATCGCCGAGGCCATCCAGCGCATGACGACGCTGACCTCCAGGCATATATACAGCTCGCATCTGCGGATGATCGTTCTGAGCGAAGAGGTCGCGTCGGAAGGCATTACGCATATCGTCGATTATCTGCTGCGTTTTTCTCAGTACCGGACGGATTTTTATTTTGCGATCGCCAGAAACGCCTCGGCCGAGGAAATCCTGTCGGTCCTAACGCCGATCGAATCAATTCCGGGTATCTCTCTGTTTGAAATGCTGAGACTGGCGAGCGAGGAATGGGCTCCGGTGCATGCGGAAAATATTGTCGATCTGGCCAACGACTTGCTCGACGAAGGCAGAAATCCCCAGATCAGCGGCGTCGAATTGAGCGGAGACGGAGATGTGCCGGTGCGCACGGAAGTACTCAGAAACTCGGAGGCGTTCAAGAAGCTGAGATTTACCGATATCGGCGTCTTTAACGGGGACCGGCTCGTCGGGTGGCTTAACGAGGAGGAATCCAAGGGTTGCAATTTTTTAAAAGGCGCCGTCAAGCGAACGGTCGGGTTTGCCGGCCGGGACGGCATCGAGCTCTCATATATGGTTCATAAGGCCAAATCAACGGTCAAGGCTTCGGTCTCAGACGGCGCACCCAGGCTGCGCGCGGAGATTATGGCCGAATGCGCCGTCATCGGCGTCAAGGGGAATCTTGACGTCTCGAAGCCCGAAAACGAGGCGACGGTCCGGGATATGGCCGAGGTCAAGATCGCGTCGATGTGCCGGACGGCGCTTGAAAAGGCGCAGAAGGAGCTGAAAACAGACATCTTCGGTTTCGGCGCGAAGGTCCACGCCCAATACCCGGCTTATTGGAAAAGCGTCAAGGACAGCTGGAACGATGTCTTTTCAGGTCTGCCGGTCGACGTCGAAGTGAAGGTCAAAGTCATTTCAACGTCCGACACGTCGAAACCGATGTCGCAAAAGGATTGAGTATGGCCGTCTTATCCGTTTTAGCCGTTTTGGCCTTTGATATCGCCGTATGCGCCGTCGAGGTCCCCAAACTGCTCGGTCGCAGGCAAATAAAGGAGCTCGTGACGTTTTCCGTACTTTTGCTATTGGGCACGGTGCTGGCCGTGCTGAAAAGCCTGAACATCGAGATACCGAATCCGTCGGACTTTCTGGCATGGGTTTTCTCGCCCGTTTCGGGCGTCATGAAGTTTTTATCGAAGCCGGCTTGAGGTCTTTATGGGAAATCAAAAAATCACAACGCATCAGCTTTTTACGATGACGGCGCTGGCGTCCCTCGGCGGGTCGCTGTTTGTCGTCGCGTCGACCGTTACCGCCGTTGCCCGGCAGGATGCCTGGCTATCGGCGCTCGCGGCCGTGGCTTACGGCGTGCTCATCGTCCTGATGTACTACTATCTGGGCAGCCGGTACCCGAATATGACGCTCATCGGCGCGGCCAGGCGCATACTGGGGAAATGGGCCGGCACCGCTGCCGGCATCGCGTTCGTGTACCTGTTTTTGTCGATTGCGATGCATCTGCCGTGGTATGTCAGCGGATTTGTTATGCGTACCAAGTACGAAACACCCGACATAGTCTTCAAACTCTTCTTCGTTGCCGGTGTTGTGATTGCGTTACAGTACGGCATTGAGACCATAGCCCGCGCATCGGAGATTTTCATCGTTGCCGCCACTGTCGTCTTTGTTTTTTCGTTCGTCCTGCTGCTCCGGGATGTCAAGCTCGATTACCTTCTGCCCGTTCTGGAAAGCGGCGTCGCGCCGGTCTTAAAGGGCTCCGTCTTTTTGTCCTGCTACATCACCCTGTCCATCACCACGATGCTGATGCTTTTTCCGTGCGTCGGCAAACCGTCCAGGGCGCTCGGGGCGATGCTCAGGGGGTTTTTATGGTCCGGCGGGGTATCCTTTGCCGCTATACTCCTTTGCGTTATAGTCCTGGGAAGCAACCTGACGTCGCGCCTGAGCTTTCCGGTGCTCAAGCTGGTGGGGGAAATCGACGTTTTCATGGTGCTCACGCGGCTTGAATATGTGATTTCAGGCATATGGTACGTCACCCAGCTATTCATCGGGATCGCCTTTTTTTACGGCGGCATTGCCGGGCTTTCGGAGCTTCTCGGCCTGAAGGATCACAAGCCGCTCATCCTGCCCTTCGGCCTTGTCGCGACGGTGATGTCGGGCGTTCTTTTTCCCAGCACCATGTATCAGCAGAACTGGGTCAATCTCGTCTACGCGCCGTGGATCATCACCGTCGGTTTCTTCATACCGGTCCTCCTGGTTTTCGTCTACATCGTCAAGAAACACGTCTTCAAGCGGACGTAACGGCGCCGGCGCGGGCTTGTCAGGCCCGCGCCGGCGTTCGGTGCGATCATTTCCGCTTTCTGGACAGGCTGAAAACGGACAGGACGAAAAAGAGCGCAAAAGAGACGATGAGCACGCCGAAGCTCACAAGCGCCGGGATCGTCGTATCTCCGTATTTGAGCGTCACGCCCATAAACTGCTTGAATTGCTCGAGCGATTCGGCC
>CAYMLM010000169.1:0-6691 GCA_964391385.1 uncultured Papillibacter sp. | reverse complement strand
ATCGCTGGAAAACGACGTCGGCGTGAGGCTCTTAAACCGCGACAGCCGCAGCGTGACGCTCACTTCGGAGGGGCAGGAGTTCGTCGGATACGCCAACCGGATGCTCAGGCTCCAGATGGAGGCGGAAAACAGGCTCAGGAACATTGCCGCCGGCCGGAGCGGCTATATCCACATCGCCATGCTCTCGAGCGCGGCCGAGCTCTTTTCAAGGTGCCTGACCGAGTTTGCAGGCCGGCACCCGGACGTGCAGGTAGACGTGGATATCAAGGAGGGCGCGGTGATGGCGCGGGACATCAGCCACAGCGCCTACGACATCTATTTTGCCAACCGATATATGCTGCCCGAAAACGACAGCATAGAATACGCCGTGACGGGTACGGACCACCTGCATCTGTTTGTACATCGGGATATCGCGGGGAACATCGATCTGAACGACTGGTCGACGCTGTCCGCGTTTCACTTTGTTTCCGTGCCGGAGACGGACTTCACCCTGTCCGGCCAGATCAAGAACATATGCTACAGCCGCGGCTTTGTCCCGGACATCATCAACTACTACAACCGGGCGGACACGCTCCTTCTGGCCGTCAACTCGGGGATCGGCATGACGATCCTGCCGCCGGCGCTCAAGTATTTTTACAATTTCCCGAACGTGGTCTCCATGCCGATCGACGGCGACGACGCTGTGATCAACTCCGTCGTTGCCTGGCACAAAAACAGGGAAAATCCGGACGCCCAGAAGTTTCTGCAGCTGCGCGCGCTCAAAAGCAACATAAGGGAAACCGACGGCGGCGGCACATGAGCAAACGACAGCGATATCTGCTATATATGCCGGAATCCGGCAATAACGTCACGGAAGCAGGCCCATACAATACGAAATCATTATGGCCTGATAAAAAACCCGTTTTGACAAAACATATTGGCGTCAACTATAATTTATTATAAGGATTGACCAATCGGGAAGCATCAGGCAGCAGCTCAAATTGACAAAAAAGCAGAAAGGATTTTGAATATGGCCAGTAAGAGAAAAATCATCATTACCGTTGCCCAGACGGGCAATTTCCAAGGCAAAGCCCAAAACCCCAATCTCCCCGAGCAGCCGGATGAGATCATCCAGTCGGCGTATGACTGCTACAACGCGGGCGCCGCGATCGTCCACATCCACGCGCGCGACAAGGCCGGCAATTCCTGCAACGACCCCAAGATTTTCGCGGAGATCAATACGGGCGTCCGCGCCAAGTGCTCCATCATCACCCAGAACTCCACGGCGCCCGCCACGAAGCCCGGCTCAGAGGCCGACGACGGCGTTCAGCTCCTCTACGACGACTCCATCAAGGACGCGCTGCCCGAGATGTGCTCCCTGGACACCTCCCTCATCACCACCGTCTGGGGCGACCTGTCCTTCATCTATCGCTGGGAGCGCCCGTGGCTCCTTAAGCAGGCCAAGCGCATGATGGAGCTCGGCATCAAGCCCGAGATCGAGGTCTTCAACCCCTCCAGCATCGAAGAGGTGTTCGGCATCCTCGCGCCCCAGGGCGTATTTCCGGAGCCCATCTCCCTGACCTTCGTCATGGGCATGAACAAGGTCAGCCAGGGCGCCATCTCTTACAGCCAGCTCAACCACGACCACATGATCAACCTGCTGCCCAAGGACCGCTATGTCAACTGGTCCACCATGGCCATCGCCGCCAACCAGCTGCCCGGCGTCACCTACGGTCTTCTCAAGGGCGGCAACGTCCGCGTCGGCATGGAGGACAACATTTACTACTCCCACGGCCGTCTGGCCAAGAGCAACGCGGAGCTCGTCGAGCGGATGGTCCGCATTATCCGCGAGCTGGAGATGGATGTTGCCACGCCGGAAGAGGCCAGAGAGATCCTTAAGCTCAAACCCCTGAAATAAGTTCCGGGATCGGGCCGCGGATAGGCCCGGTCGAACATCAGACCGAATACGATTTGTGCGCGCATGCGCACGGGGGGTTATCATGAAACTTGACAGCGTAAAGCAAATCGGTATCATCGGCAACGGCATGATCGGCGACAGCCTGTCCGTGCTGACGACGGGCCACGGCTACAAGACCGTCTGCCTGGCCCGCAATCCCGACAGGATTCCTATATACAAAGAGGCGTACGACCGGTATTTCCGCCAGATGATCGATCGGGGCCTCATGCCCGAAAGCCAGCTGGCCATCTGCGAGAAGTATCTCAAATACACGACGGATGCCGCCGACCTCAGGGACTGCGAGGTCATATTCGAGTGCGTTTTCGAGGACATCGAGCTCAAGTACAAAATCTACGCCGACATCGAGGCAAATTGCCCGAACGTCCGGGTGATCTGCTCGGTCAGCTCCTCCTTCGTGCCGGACGTGCTGTCCGCGAAAGCAACGAAATACAAGGACCGCATCATCGTGACGCATCCGTTCAACCCGGCGCACATGGTCCCCTTCTTCGAGCTGTGCGGCGGAGACAACACGGGCGAGGGAGTCCTGCAGTTTGCCAAAGAGGTGCTCGAATCTTTGGACCGCAAGCCCGTCATCCTGAAAAAGCCGGCGCCCGGCTTTATCGGCAACCGCCTGCAGTTCGCGCTCTGGCGCGAGGCGCTCAATCTGGTCGAGAGCGGCATCTGCGACCCCAGGGACGTCGACACCTGCCTCAACTACAGCTTCTGCCCGCGCTACACCTCCATCGGCATGTTCGAGCACTTCGACAACGGCGACCTGCGGCTGAACATCACCACCTGCAACACCGTTTTCCCGACGCTCAGCAATATCGCAGCGGCCCCGCCGGCTATCACCGACAGGATCGCGCGCGGCGACACCGGCGCGAGAGCCGAGTCCAAGACGGGCTTTTACGACTGGAACGGCGTGGACATGGACGCCTACCGGGAGCGCGTGAACGCCCCGTATTGGCGCTTTATCAACTGGGATCTGCCCAAAGAGTAGACGGAGGGATTATTCATGGTATACGACAACAATAAAGGCGGCGAATTTGCCAAATACTTCGTACAGGAGCTTCAGGAGCCCCCCAATATGGGCACGCCCGAGTTCCGCAAGCTGTACAGCGCGTTTGCCAATCGCATCCTCTGGATGGATTCAAACGTCTGCGAAGGCGCTTTCCAGATGAATACGGCCTGGTATTTCGCCGTTCCGGAAAGAGATCCGATATTTACGGAGCACTCGCACGATTACGACGAGCTGATCGGCTTTTACGGCAGCAACCCGGACGACCCGTACGATCTTGGCGGCGTCATCGAGTTTTCCGTCAACGGTGAGGCGCACCGGCTGACACGGTCGACGATGATCTGGCTGCCGGGCGGCAGCGTCCATAACCCGATGCGCATCCTGGAGGTCAATCGTCCGATCTTCCACTTTTCCATCGTGACAAATCCGACGTACGACGGAAAAGCCACCTACAAATAAGATCGCAGCCAAAATTCGACGCGCCCGGCAATCGTCCGACCGAGGAACGATTGCCGGGCGTACAAAGATAACTCAATGAGCAGAAAGGGTATTTACATGCCAGAGTTTGTATCGCTTGAAGAAGCTGTCCGTCACGTCGGCGACAACATGGAACTGATCGTGGGCGGTTTCAGCACCTACGGCGTTCCGGAGGAGCTCCTCGAGGGGCTCGCCGCCCGATATGAGGCGACCGGGCATCCCAAAAACCTCACCGCGATCTGCGGCATCACGCCCGGCGACAAGACCGAGAGAGACGAATATCTGAAGGGCCTGAACATCGGCCTCAACAAGCTTCGGGCCAAGGGACTCGTCGGCACGGTCAAGGTGGGGCTTTTAAACGACGCCAGGGCGTTCGGCAAAGCCGTCGGCAACAACGAGATTGCCGGCTACCTTCTCCCGATGGGCGTCGTGATGAATCTCTTCCGCACAACGGCCGGCGGCAGGCCGGCCCTCATCACAAAGGTCGGCCTGGGCACGTATTGCGATCCCCGGCAGGAGGGCTGCGCCGTCAACGAAAAGGCCAGGGAGCAGGGCTCCATCGTCGAGCTCATCGAGATCGACGGCGAGGAATATCTGATGTACAAGGCCTTCAAGCCGAACGTCTGCTTCATCCGCGCCACCTATGCCGACGAGGACGGCAACCTCTCCGTGGAAAAAGAGGGCGTCATCGGGCCGGAGCTCGAGATCGCCGTCGGGACTCACAACAACGGCGGCATCGTGATCGCGCAGGTCGAGGACGTTGTCCGCCGGGGGACCATCCACCCCAGGAAGGTGCGGATCCACGGCAAGCTCGTGGACTTTGTCGTCAAGGCGAAAAATCCCGACAACCAAAAGCAGAACACCGACGCGCCCGTTTATTACCGGCCCGAGCTCACAGGCGACGTCAGGACCGTCGACGCCGCCGTCGCGCCGCTCCCGATGAGCATCCGTAAAGTGATGATCCGGCGCGCCGCCATGGAATTGAGACCCGGCATCGTCATCAATCTCGGCGTGGGCATCCCCGCCGGTATCGGCAGCGTCGCAGCCGAGGAAGGCATCGGCAGGGGCATGACGATGTCCGTCGAGGCCGGGCCGATGGGCGGCGTCGTCCAGGAGGGGCAGGCCTTCCCGGGTACGGCCAACCCCGAGGCGGTCTTCACGCAGACGGACATGATCGACATGATCGACGGCGGCCTGCTGGATATGACGTTTCTGGGCGCTGCGGAGATCGACGGCAAGGGCAACGTCAACGTGTCGAAGTTTGCCGGCCGGTCGAACGGGCCCGGCGGGTTTATCAACATCTCCCAGAACGCGAAGAAGGTCGTCTTCATGGGGACCTTTACCGTCGGCAAGTCCGATATCGAGATCACGGGCAGCGGGCTGAAGATCCACCGCGACGGCGACCAGATCAAGTTTGTCAGGCAGCTCCAGCAGATCACCTTCTCGGGCGTTTACGCCATGAAAAACGGTCAGCAGATCATGTTCATCACCGAGCGCGCCGTCTTCGAGCTGACGCCGGAAGGGCTCGTGCTCACGGAGATCGCCCCGGGCGTCGACCTCCAGAAGGACGTGCTGGACAAGATGGAATTTGCCCCCATTGTCGCCAAAGACCTCAGGCTGATGGATTCCCGCCTTTTCCGGGAAGAAAAAATGGGCCTGGACAAGGACGGCCGTTAAACTGCAAATGCCGCCGTGTCATAACTCATTGTTTACAATGGATATGACACGGCGCTTTTTTTAGTGTATAATGGATACAAGTAACTATCGCAGTGATTACGGAGGAATTCACATGTACGAATTCAGACCGGCGACCGACCGCATCCGGCATCTCAGGGAGCTGATCCGCGACAGGGTCCTTCGGATCGACGCGGAGAGGGCCATGATCTGGACCGAGGCCAGCCAAAAATACGAAAACATCGTGCCGATCATCAAGCGGCCCCTGATGCTCTATGAGCTGTGCTCGAAGATGACGGTCCTCGTCGAGGATTTCGAGATCGTCGTCGGCAACAAGAGCGCGTCCTTCTTCGGCAGCCCCCAGTACCCGGAGTGGATGGGTCAGGGCTGGTTTCTCGAGCCGATCCAAAGCGGCGAGTGGACGGTCGGGGACGACGGGCTGTATCACAATCCCGAGGGCGAGCAGGTGCGGCTTTCGATCAGCCCGGAGGATTACGAGGCGCTGCTGTCCATACAGGATTACTGGAAAAACAGGCGCATCACGGCTGTTGCCGACGCGTGGCAGCCGGACGGCTTCGAGGAGCTCCGGCGCCTGAATGTTTCGAGCTACGCCGAGGGCGGCATGGGCATGACCGTCCTTTCGCCCGGGCACCTGATCGCCGGGTACGACAAAATTATAAAGGCCGGCTACAGGGCCATCCGGGACGAGGCGCAGGGCTGGCTCGGCGATCACCGCGGCAACCTGATGGGCGAGGACGTGGATAAGCACCTGTTTTACAAATCCGCCGTCATCGTCTGCGACGCGGCGATGGTGCTCGTCAAACGGTACGCGCGGGTTTGCTTCGACAAGGCGGAGGCGTGCGCCGACGATCAGCGCAGGGCCGAGCTATTGAAGATGGGCGAAAGCCTCGAGTGGATATCGGAAAACCCCGCGCGCGACTTCTGGGAGGCCGTGCAGGGCATCATGCTCTACCAGATCCTCATCAACATTGAAACGCGCATCCCCTCGCCGTCGCTCGGACGGTTCGACCAGTGGACGTGGCCGTACCTCAAAAAGGACCTGGAGGACGGGAAGCTCACGCTCGACGGGGCGCAGGAGATCGTCGACTCGTTTTTCCTCAAAGCCAACTGCTATTACAACGCCGGGCCCGACAAGCTCGTCAAGACGACCGGAATCGGCAACACGTACCAGCACACCACGATCGGCGGCGTCGACCCGGAGACGGGGGAGGACGCGACGAACCCTGTCACCTACATGGTGCTCGAGACAGTCGGCCGCCTGAAGCTGCACGACCCGACGATCTCGCTGCGCATCAACAAAAACTCGCCCGACAGGCTCTGGGAGTGCGCGCTCGAGACCTCCCGGCTCGTCGGCGGGCTGCCGCTGTTTCAGAACGACGAGGTCATTATTCCCTCATTGATCGCCGAGCTGGGCTTTGAGCTGAAGGACGCCCGCAACTACGGCATCATCGGCTGCCAGGAGATCGTCGGCTGCGGCTGCGATTTCCCCGCGCCCAACGGGATCTATCCGCCGCACGCGAGCGTCTGGTGGGGGTCCGTGTTCAACATGGCCGTCAACAACGGGA
>CAYMLM010000168.1:0-6740 GCA_964391385.1 uncultured Papillibacter sp. | reverse complement strand
GTGCCTTTTAATAACTGCTTGCTGTAAACATTGCGCATGCAATCCCTGCTAAACAAGTTTCACAATGACGTCGCGAAGCCTGTGCTTATTTCGTATGACCCATCATCTTCTCCACGGGGATACGGAAGCCCTCGGGATCCTGGATTTGTTCGTCGGGGATAAACGGATACCAATCCTCTTTCCAGTTGTCGCCGAAAATATCGGGCCGCGCTTCAGGGAAGAGCCTGGGCAGGGGTACGGGCAGCTTATAAAGGCGTGCCGCCGTGCCGCCCATAATGAGATTGATCTCGTCCTGAGTCAGCCAATCGCCGACCCTGTCGATCGTACGCAGGCCCCAGCCGTAAAAATCGGGCTGATAGGTAGGAACGGAGGGGAACCCGTCATACTGTCCGCAGAACTGGGAATCGGTTTTTCTGTATGTCCACACGGGGTCATACGCAGCCGTTGCGACTGCGTTGTCAACCCGGCCGGTGAGGCTGCCGGGGCGGACGATATGCTGCGGCACGTTGCCGTAATCATGGCCCCACATGAGGTTGCAGGCGCGCACGCCCTCCTCGAAGGCGATTTCGAAGTTTCTTTCGCACCAGCCTCCGGTTTCCATGTACAAATTCTTCAGGCCGGCCGCCATTTTATAAAATTCATGCATGTTTTTGACGGGGTCGCCCGCATTGACGTCAGGATCCTTATAACCGTGGTTGAAGAGGATCTTGGCTTTCGGGTTGTCAAGACATATGGTTTTCAGCAGCTCATGGTAATTCCACTGCACCGGGCTCTTCGGACTGCTCAGCACGCCGTGGAGCATATGATCATGGAAATGCACGGGGACGTCATACTGCACGGCCAGCTCACACATGGCTTTATACTGCTCCCTGCGCTCCTCGAAGGACGGGATGGGCGCCGTCCGGAGGTAGTACATGCACAGTCCCGGTGAAAATTCGCCGATGCCGACGTATTTGCCGGTCTTCAGAGCGGCCGAAACCTCGTCGAGGGACATTTCAAATTTCCAGTTCGGGAGCTTTCCCTGACAAATCAAAAGTCTCGTGGTCTGGTCGGAGCAGCAGGCTCTGAACCTGTCGGGATGCTTTTCAACCAAAGCGGCCTGGTGCTCGTTCGTCGTGCCGGGAATGCTGGGGAGCAAAATCGCCATATCGATGCCGTAACGATCCATATCGTAAATGGCAATCTTATCGTTGTCATAGTGCTCGACTTCCCAGGTCAGACCGTTCCACACGCCCTCTTCCCACATTTTCTGACTTTTTTCATTGTCCTTTGCAGGCATATACAACGTGCTGATATGCATATGCGTATCGACTGCAAATCTGGATATGCTTCTCATACAAAAATTTCTCCTGTCTTTAATTTTTACGCCGTATCCGGTTTGATATCACTTTATCGGACCCTTTCCTACATAAACGGCCCGCTTCCGTAACCGGCTGAGGTTCGACTCGTCAAAGCGTTCGCGCATTCATTCGTTCTTTCCGGCGCTTCCGGTCTTGCATCCATTTTTCCATCAGGATACAGGTTCATCCTGTCAACGGTATACACCTCCATTCCCGCGCTTACGAATACGATGCTCTCGATTCTCATCCCTTCAACCAGAGGCTTCCTCAACAGACTTCGGCAGTTTTCGTGTCCGGGCCGCGAACAGCTCTCAGCCGGCCTTGCCCGGGCGGCAGGTCCTACAAATAAACCGGAACTGCCGTCCAGCACCGACTCTTGTTTCCTGAAGACGGAATCATCGGGACAGGGCGGCAGAGAAACGAGATGAGTTAAAAGCAGCGCTTGTTATGACGAATTTGACTGCCAGTCGCAATTCTTCTGATTTATCAATAGACAATTTTACCAAAGTGCATTATGATTAGAACATAACATACAAAAAAGTAGTTGTGAAATTCCGCTTTTTTATTACAGTAATAACAAACTGGAGGCTCACCTATGACGATCTACCAAATTGAATCCTTTGTTAAGTTGGCGACGACCCTCAACTTCACCAAGGCATCCACCCTGCTTCACATGACTCAGCCGAACATGAGCAAGCTGATCAGCAGCATGGAGCAGGAGCTTGGTGTTCAACTGGTATTGCGCAGCCGAAGAGCTGTCAGTTTGACCCCGGCCGGAAAGGAATTTCAGAAAAGCGCCGAAAAAATCATCGATATCTATAAAAACGCGGAAACCCATGTCAAGGAAATAGATGTCGGCAACAGCGGTACGATTAAGATCGGTTTTCTCAGTACCGCGCTGATCCATCATCTGCCCATATTGGTGAGAAAATTCAACGAGTCTTATCCCGACATAACTCTCAAGCTGTTTGACTATACATTTTCGCCGCTGATGTCCTCACTGCTCGACAATACGATGGACATCGCCCTGCTCCCCGACCGGGAGCTTGACAATATTCCGAAGCTTGAAAAAAAGTTCCTGTACGCCGACGATATGTGTGTTGTTCTTCCGCGCAATCATCCTCTCAATACGGGAGACGGCGTCGACCTGAACGACTTTGCCGACGCGCCTTTTATCCTGATGGACCCGAACGTCTCCGACAGGGATTACGACCTGGTTTACTCAATCTGTATGGCAAACGGTTTTTATCCGAAAATTCATCATACGGTCAATTCGCTCAACAACCTCCTGCTCATGGTTGAATGCGGCTGCGGCGTATCCATTCTGGCAAGACACATGGAGCACTACGCCACGGATAACCTGGCCTTTATAAGCATCCGGGGCAGCGAAAAGAGCTTTAAAATGGTTTCCGCCTGGAGACGGGATCAAAATCCATGCGTGGCGAAGTTTAACGAAATCATCGACGAGTGTTTCAACAAGGTCGGCAATAAACTGAAGTTCGACATCGGATAAGAGCGCGTCGAAACGGCGGCTGCCAGCGGCGTTTTATTAATCCGGGTATGACTGCGGATCGCTGAACAGGGCCAGTTTAAAATACATAGCCTCGCTCAACAGGAAAAGCCAGGGCTCAAAGCCCCGGCTTTCTTTGTATGTATGCGGAACGGAAGAACGTCTTCCTGGTTTATGCGCGCGGGCAGGCCGCGTCCGCTGTCGGGTTCGCCTCTGCCCCGCTCCCGTCCGGCCAGGCAAACCGCCCGGCAAAATGGCATTTCGCGAAGCGTCCCGGCTCGACCTCCCGGAGCTCGGGCTCCTGTGTCAGACACACATCGGCCGCGTACTGGCAGCGGGGCGCGAAGCGGCAGCCCGGCTTCGGGTTGATCGGCGAGCTGAGCTCTCCCTTGAGGAGAATGCGGTCGTGTTTGTGGTTGACGTCCGGCACGGGAACCGCGCTCAGCAGCGCCTTCGTATAGGGGTGAACCTGCTTGTCGAACAGGTCGTCGGACGAGGCCATTTCCACCATCTGGCCGAGATACATCACCATGATGTGATCGGAGATGTGCTTGACCACCGACAGGTCGTGGGTGATGAAGATGTACGTCAGACCCATCTCCTGCTGGATGTCCATCAGAAGATTCAGAATCTGCGCCTGAATTGAAACGTCAAGCGCGGAAACCGGCTCGTCGCACACGATGAACTCCGGCTCAATCGACAGCGCACGCGCAATGCCGATGCGCTGCCTGCGTCCCCCGTCCAGCTCATGCGGATATGTGTTGACAAAGCGCCGCGCCAGGCCGACGATGTCCATGAGCTCAAGGACGCGTTTTTTTATCTCGCCGCGCGGGAACTGCCCCGTTATGAGCATCGGCTCGGATATCGTCTGATAAATCGTCATTCTCGGGTCCAGCGATGAATACGGGTCCTGAAAAATGATCTGCATCTTACCGCGAAGCTCCCTGAGCTTCGCGGCGTTCACATTCGTGACATCCTCGCCGTCGAAAATGATCTTCCCGGCGGTGCTGTCCAAAAGGTGAAGTATAACGCGGCCGAGCGTGGATTTCCCGCAGCCGGATTCGCCGACAACACCGAGCGTTTTTCCCTTTTCGATCGAAAAGCTCACGTCGTCCACGGCATGGAGCAAGCCGGCCGGGTTCTTGAAATACTTCTTCAGGCGTTCTATCCGCAACAGGGTTTCCGCCATGTCAGACTCCCTCCTTTACGGGCTTTGCCAGTATGCAGCGGACGAAGTGGCCCTCCGATACCTCCGTCAAAGCAATCTTGTTTTTCCGGCAGTCGTCCGTGCAAAGAGGACACCGCGGCGAAAACTTGCAGCCCGCGGGAAGCGCGGTGGGGTCCGGCATGAGACCGGGAATGGGCTTTAAGCGCTTGGCTTTGCTTTTGACATCGGGCAGCGAATCGAACAGGCCGCACGTATACGGGTGACTTTTGCAGTTGAACACGTCCCCGGCCGTTCCGATTTCCATGATTTCACCGGCGTATATCACCGCCACGCGGTCGCACGTTTCCGCAACGACGCCCAGGTCATGGCTGATGAGCACCATCGATGTGCCAAGCTCTTTTTTCAGCTGATTCATCAGATTGAGAACCTGAGCCTGAATGGTTACGTCCAAGGCCGTCGTCGGCTCGTCGGCAAGCAGCAGCTCAGGCTTGCAGGCCAGCGCGATCGCGATGATGACGCGCTGCTTCATACCGCCTGAAAACTGGTGCGGATATTCCGTATATCTGTCCGCCGGAATGCCCACCATCTCGAGCAGGTCCGCGGCTTTCGCGGCGGCTTCGGCCTTGTTTAAATTCATATGAAGGCGGAGCATTTCACTGATTTGATCCCCGACCCTGTCCAGCGGATTCAAAGCGGTCATCGGGTCCTGAAAAATCATGGACACCTTTTCGCCGCGGACTTTTCGCATTTTGGCATCGGGAAGCCTGCGGAGATCCTCCCCGTCCAGCTCAATCGATCCGGACAGGATCCGCCCCGGCGGCACCGGCAGCAGACGCATGATGCTCAGCGCAATCGTCGTCTTGCCCGCGCCGGTCTCGCCGACCAGGCCTATGGTTTCACCTTGCTTTACATCGAAGGAGACGTCATTGACAGCGTGGCAGGTTCCGGTTTCCCTGGATCTGTATTCAACGGTCAGGTTCCTGACCGATAGGATGTTTTTCTTCACTGTACAGTCTCCCCGCTCATATTTTCAGTCTCGGATCCAGGCAGTCTCTCAGACCGTCTCCGCAAAGGTTCAACGCGATGACCGTCAGGGAAATTGCGATGCCGGGCATTGTGACCATATAGGAATGGTCGATGATGTAGACCTGCGCCGAGGTGATAATGGCGCCCCATTCCGGATTCGGCGGCTGTACGCCCATCCCGAGGAAGCTGAGGCCCGCCGCAAGCAGAATGGACATCGCAACGTTTACAGTCGTCTGTACGATCAGCGGCGAGAGGATATTCGGCAGCAGATGCCTGAACATGATGCGAAACTTGCTCGCGCTGACAGCCCTCGCGGCCTCTATGTATTCCTCATTTTTGACCTGCATGATCGGGGCGCGCGTCAGCCTTGCGTAAATGGGTATGGAGGCCACGCCGATGGCTATAATGGCATTGTTCACGCCGGTGCCGAGCGAGGCGGCAATGGTGATGGCCAGAAGTATGGACGGTATCGACATGAGAATATCCAAAAACCTCATGGCGACGTTATCAATCCTGCCGCCGGAGAAGCCCGCGTACAGCCCGATGGCGATGCCGACCACCGCCGAGAAAAACGTAGCCGCGAAGCCGATCCACAGCGAGACCCTGCCGCCGTACAGTATGCGCGCGAAAATATCGCGGCCGAGATTGTCCGTGCCGCACAAATGCCTCAAAGACGGCGGCTGGAATTTCTCCTTCAGATTCTGCGCGTTGAAGCCCTCGGGCGCTATCACGGGCGCGAGCAGGCAGAGAATAACGATCAGCATCAGAAGGCTGAAGCCGATCATGGCGGACTTGTTTCTCACAAGCCTGTCGAGCGTCTGGCGGAACATGCTGCGCTGTTTGACAACGACAGCCTCCTCCGGTTCCCGCACGCATGTTGTCGTATTATGCACTGGTCTTCTCCTTTCGGAAAAAACGATTTGTCCTCAGATTCACGGCGACAGACGCCCTGCCCTTGAAATCGGCCTTGATGCGCGGATCGACCGCCGCGTACAGCAAATCCAGAATGAGGTATATGACGCTGTAGCTGACGGCCAGCAGCAGCACCGCGGCGCGGATGACGGGGTAGTTGCGCATGGCGATCGCGTCCACCATGAGCCGGCCGAGACCGTTGATGGAGAATATCTGCTCGAGAACCATGGCGCTTCCGAGCGCGCCCCCGAAGAGTCCGCCGACGGTGGTGATAATCGGGATCAGCGCGTTTCTGACGATGTGATGCCATGTAATTACGCGTTCAACCTGGCCCTTGGCCCTGGCTGTGCGGACATAGTCCTGACGTATGCAGTCGAGCACGCTCGTCCGCGTAAACCTCATGAGTATCGCCGCGTTCTGCACGCCGAGAGCAACCGAGGGCAGCACCCAGTACTTCGGGCCGGAAAATCCGGAGATGGGAAACCACTGCAGATTGAGCGCAAACCAGATGATCAGCAGCAGGCCGAGCCAGAATTGCGGCATCGACACGCCGACCATCCCCACGATGGAAAAAACGGTGTCAAGCCATGAATTCTGATGTTTTGCGGTGAGAACGCCAAGCAGTATGCCGATGAAGACCGCAATAACGGTCGTCAGGCACGCGAGCAAAAAGGTGTTTGGGAAACGCAGCATGATGGCGCCGGTCACGGACTGCCCGTTCTCAAGGGACGTGCCCCAGTCCCAATGTAAGACGATTCCGCCGATGAAGCTGAAAAACTGCTTG
>CAYMLM010000167.1:0-6792 GCA_964391385.1 uncultured Papillibacter sp. | reverse complement strand
AACCGGCGCATCGCCGGAAAACCGGCGCATCGCCGGAAAACCGGCGCATCGCCGGCAATGCAGGCGTAGACATATGCGCGACAGCTGCGTCGGGCACGAATGACATCAACCCGAGGATCAAAGGAAGGAAAGGTGGATTTATCGTTTGATAAGTGCACACGGTCGGTAACCCCGCATCCGCGACGGACGGATGCGGGGTTGTGCTTTTTATGGGTATTGCCGTATAATATGACACGTACAGCGAATGCAATCAACGCGATTAATACTTAAAAGCGGGGATAGAAATATGTCTTTTGAAAATCGTTATCCGGTCAGCAAAGAGGTCTATCTCGACTGGGTCAGACATCCGGTTAACAAAAACAGAGTTTTGCTTAGATATTTATGGATTTTACTGCTTGCACTCATGCTCGTCTGCGCCGTGCTGGCATTATTAAACTCGGAAACATACCTTTTGTGGATCAGCGTTCTTTTCGTGATTTTCTGCGCGTACCAGGCGTTTTTCCGGAACAGGGTGCTGGCCGGCCGGCAGTTTAAGCTGCTTTCGGCAGCGCGGGGGGAGGACCGGTGGGAACGCGTCGTTACCTTTACGGATATCATCACGGTGTCGGACGGCACTTCTACGTCGGAGTTTTCATACGATCAGATCACCGAGCTCGCCGTTTTCCGGGAATATCTGGCCCTGGGGATCGGCAAAGGCCTGAGCGCCCAGTATCTCCGTTTGCTCAAAGGCGGCTTCGGTCAGAAGACGGCGCAGGATTTCATCGAATTTTTCAGGCGTGAGCATCCTGCGGTTTCGATACGGGAAAAATGAACCGGGAACGTCCCGTTGCCGCGAACGATTAATGTGCTTTTGGCAGATCCAGATATAAAAAACAGCAGCCACGGCGGTGGCTGCGTTTTTTTCGCTATTGTACGATGGAGACGTTTTTTGCCCTCAGCTTGCCGTTTCGCGGGTCCGTCTCCGTGTCGAACGTGACGCGCTGTCCCTCCTTGAGCGACCTGAAGCCTTTTGCCTCGACGGCGGAGAAATGGACAAAGACATCGTCGCCGCCGCTTTCATTAGAAATAAATCCAAAACCTTTGTCGTCGTTGAACCATTTGACTGTTCCGGAATTCATGCTATCACCTCGTCTCTAGTATCTCCATTTCAAGCTGCAAAATTGTTGCGTAATATTGCATAATCAAGAATACAAAGTAACCGCTGATTGGTGCTCGTCACCCGATTTGTCCAAAAAGTTCGATTTTTGTATCTTTCTATAGGCTGACCTCGCGAGTGTTTACAATTATTCCGCCGTGTGATAATATTTAACATCAGCTTATTATGATAATGACGCGTTCAGGCGTTATCGGAACAAACGGTTCGCGCTTTCTCTCCGGCGGTCTCACGGCCGTCGGCTCTTTCGGCGGGAGACGGCGCGCCACGGACAAAACCTCCCTGGCGGAGGCAGCTTTCGGTATTATTGTGCACAGAACGCATCGGAGGTTTTTATGCTCGACAGGCTTGTTGAAATAGAAGAAAAGTACGACGATCTTGAAAAGCGCATGCAGGACCCCAACGTCTACACCGATCCGGCCCAGTACGGGAAGCTCGCGCGCGAGCAAAAGGAGCTGACACGCGTCGTCGAGGCGTACCGCAGATATAAAAAGGCGCAGAAGGACATGGAAGAGGCCTGCGCGCTCATGAGCGATCCAGACTTCAAGGAGATGGCGCAGGAGGAATACGACAAAAAGCGCTGCGAGATGGATGAGACCGAGGCGGAGATCAGGCTCCTGCTCCTGCCCCGCGACCCCAACGACTCGAAAAACGTCATCATCGAGATACGCGGCGGCGCGGGCGGCGAGGAGGCGGCGCTGTTCGCGCAGTGCCTGTACCGCATGTACACCATGTACGCCGATTCCAAGCGCTGGAAGACGGAGATCGCCAACCTCAACGAAACGGAGATCGGCGGCATCAAGGAAGTCAGCTTCATGATCATCGGCGAGGGCGCGTATTCGCGCCTGAAATACGAAAGCGGCGTCCACCGCGTCCAGCGCGTACCGGATACGGAATCGTCCGGGCGCATCCACACGAGCACCGTCACGGTGGCCGTACTGCCGGAGATGGAGGAAGTGGACTTCGAGATCAACCCCGCCGACCTGCAGATCGACACGTTCCGCTCGAGCGGCGCGGGCGGACAGCACGTCAACAAGACGGAGTCGGCCATCCGCATCACGCACCTGCCGACGGGCTCCGTCGTCGAGTGCCAGGACGAACGCAGCCAGCACAAAAACCGCGAGCGCGCGATGAAGATTCTCGTTTCGCGCCTGTACGAGGAGGAGCGGCGCAAGCAGATCGAGGCGCACGCTGCCGAGCGCAAAAGCCAGGTCGGCACAGGCGACCGTTCCGAGCGCATCCGGACGTACAACTACCCGCAGGGCCGGCTGACCGACCACCGCATCGGGCTTACGCTTTACCGGCTCGAGCAGGTTTTGAACGGCGATCTCGACGAGGTTGTCGATGCGCTCACGATGGCCGAGCAGACGGAAAAGCTGAAGGCTGTAGAGGAATAGACCCGACCAGCTGCCCGATAAAGGTGCAGGGGCGCTGCCCCTGACCCCGCTGGAGACATCCCTGATGACCACTCTTCTTATCACAGACGACAACATGGCACCCGCCGCCGGGATCATCCAAAACGGCGGCCTGGTCGGCGTGCCGACCGAGACCGTCTACGGCCTGGCCGCGAACGGACTGGACGCCTCGGCCGTCGAGAAAATATACGCTGTCAAGGGGCGGCCCGAAACAAAGCCGATCAGCCTCCTGGTGACCGGCATGGGGGACGCCGAAATGTTCTGCCGGGACATCCCGGACCTGGCGTACCGGCTGGCGGAACGCTTCTGGCCCGGCCCGCTGACGATGGTGCTTCGGAAAAAAGAAAACGTGCCGGACATCGTCACGGCGGGCGGCGATACCGTCGGCGTGCGCTGTCCCGACCACGCGAAGACGCTCGGACTCATCGGGCTCGCGGGCGTGCCGTTGGCCGCGCCGTCGGCCAATCTGTCCGGCGGACCCAGCCCGAAATCGGCCGCCGACGTGCTCAAGGTGTTCGACGGGAAAATCGACGCGGTCATCGACGGCGGACCCTGTACCGTAGGGATCGAGTCGACCATCCTGGATCTGACTTCAAAGCCGCCGAGAATTCTGCGGCAGGGCGGACTGCCGGCCGAGGCGATCAAAGGCGTACTGGGGTAAACTCGCCCGTCCGATTCAGGCGCGGGTCAAAGGTTTCTTGATATTGTGAGGACGAGATGAAAATAATAGGCATTACGGGCGGCTCCGGCGGCGGCAAGACGTCGGCGCTTCGCGCGCTCAAAACGCTCGGGGCTTACGTCGTCGACTGCGACGCCCTCTACTACGAGCTGCTGGAGCACAGCGCCGATATGCTCCGCGAGCTGGAAGAGCGCTTTCCCGGCACCGTGACAAACGGCGCGCTGGACCGCAAAGCGCTCGGACAAATCGTTTTTTCCGACAGCCAGGCGCTGGAGGATCTGAACGGGATCACGCACAAATTCGTCGGGGAAGAGGTCGACCGCCGATTGAAAGCCTGGAAAGACGGCGGCGGGGAACTCGCCGCCGTCGACGCGATCGCGCTCATCGAAAGCGGGCGCGGCGCAAAATGCGACCTGGTCGTCGGCGTGACGGCCCCGTTCGACGTCCGCGTCCGGCGGATCATGGCGCGCGACGGGGTCGGTGAGGAATACGCGCGGCTGCGGGTCGGCGCGCAGAAGCCGGACAGTTTTTACGAGGACAACTGCGACTACGTTTTGATCAGCGACTGCGATACGGTCGAAGAATTTGAGGAAAAATGCCGTATCTTTTTTATACGTATTTTAGGAGGAACAGCAGATGCTTAAACGCGAGGAGCTTTTTTCCGCGAAGAAAAACGCCTACGACCTCATCGGCGAAGACGAGAAGGCGCAGGCTGAAAACTACTGTGCCGGGTACAGGGCGTATCTGGACGCGGCCAAGACGGAACGGGAAGCTGTAACGGAAGCCATTTGTATGGCCGAGGCCGCGGGCTTTGTCCCGTACCAGGCCGGCCTGGCGCTTGCGGCCGGCGCGAAGGTTTACCACAACGTACGCGGCAAGGCGCTGATGCTGGCCGTCATCGGCGCGTCGCCCTTGTCGGAAGGCGTGAATATCGCCGGGGCGCACGTCGACGCCCCGAGGATCGACCTCAAGCAGCTGCCGCTCTATGAGGACGGCGAGCTGGCCTTCTTCAAGACGCACTATTACGGCGGCATCAAAAAGTACCAGTGGATGACGCTGCCGCTCGCCCTGCACGGGGTCATTATTAAAAAGGACGGCTCCACCGTCATCATAAAGATCGGAGAGACAGATGACGATCCGGCCTTCACGATCACCGACCTGCTGCCGCACCTGAGCAAGGAACAGCTCAAAAAGACGCTCGGAGAGGCGTTTACCGGCGAGAACCTCAATATCGTCATCGGCAGCCGGCCGACGGGGGAGGAAAAGGATGCCGACCGCGTCAAGCACACGATCCTGCAGCTCCTCAACGAGAAATACGGCATCACGGAGGACGATTTCCTCTCGGCGGAACTCGAGGCCGTGCCCGTCGCGAAAGCGCGCGATATCGGCTTCGACCGGTCGATGATCGGCGCGTACGGGCAGGACGACCGATCCTGCGCCTACGCGGCGCTCAAGGCAATTCTGGAGATAACGGCGCCCAAAAAGACGGCCGTGTGTATCCTGGCCGACAAGGAGGAGATCGGCTCCGAGGGCGTCTCCGGCATGCAGTCGGCCGTCTTCGAAAACTTCATGGCGGACCTGTGCGACAGCGCGGCCGTCAAGCTCCGCCACTGCTTTGCAAACTCTTTCTGCCTGTCGACAGACGTCTGCAACGCCTTTGACCCGAACTTCCCGGACGTGTCCGAAAAGCGCAACAGCGCCAAGCTGAACTATGGGATGGCGCTCCTCAAATTCACGGGCTCCGGCGGCAAGTCCGGCTCCTCCGAAGCGTCGGCCGAGACCGTCGGGATGCTCCGGCGGCTCTTCGACGAAAACGGCGTCATCTGGCAGATGGGCGAGCTCGGCAAAGTCGACCAGGGCGGCGGCGGGACGATCGCCAAATATATGGCCAACCGCAATATCGACACAATCGACGCGGGCGTGCCGGTCCTGTCGATGCACGCGCCGTACGAGGTCACCTCAAAGCTCGACTGTTATATGACGTACAAGGGCATCAAGGCGGTCCTGGGCAATGCGTGAGGCGGCCCGCCGCGCCGTCGACGCGTGGTTTGAGGCGCATTCGGGCGAGCTGCTCGAGGACGTCCGGCGGCTGATCGCCGTCCGGAGCGTCCGGGAGGCGCCGGCGCCCGGCATGCCGTACGGGCCGGGTCCCGCCGCGGCGCTCGAGGTCGCCATGGGGATGCTCTCGGCCAAAGGATTTTCGCCCTTTAACTTTGAAAACAGGGTTGTCACGGCGGACCTGAACGCGCACGCGCCCGTCCTCGGGATCCTCGCGCACCTGGACACGGTCGGCGTCGGCGACGGCTGGTCTTCGGACCCGCTCGAGGCCGCCGTCCGGGACGGCAGGCTGTACGGCCGCGGCGCGTCCGACGACAAAGGGCCGGCTGTCGCGGCGCTGTACGCGCTTGCCGCCGCGAAGGCGCTCGCGCCGGAGCTCGCAAAGGGCTGCCGGCTGATCCTGGGTTCCGCAGAGGAGACCGGCCACGACGATCTGTCGCATTACCGGAAAGCGCACGACATGCCGCCGAACGTCTTCACCCCGGACGCCGATTATCCGGTCGTCAACGCTGAAAAAGGCCGCTATGTCCCGGACTTTTCCGCGGTTTGGCCGGAGAGCGGGGCGCTGCCGCGCGTGTTGTCCCTGAGAGGCGGCGCGACGGCCAACGCCGTGCCGGACCGCGCCGAAGCCGTTGTCGAGGGCCTGCCCGTCGGACGGGTCTCCGAGTACTGCGCGGAATTCTCGAAAGAAACGCTCGCCGTCCTGGAAGCCGAAGCGCTGGACGGCGCGGTGAAAATCATATCGGACGGCAAAGCCGCCCACGCGGCGGAGGCGCATGAAGGTATAAACGCTCAGACCGCGCTGCTGTCGATGCTCGCGGCCCTGCCGCTTGCGGATAGCGAAGCCCTTTCCTGTATCCGGAAGCTGAGCGGGTTCTTCCCGCACGGCGACACGTCCGGGGAGGCGCTCGGTATCGCGATGTCGGACGAGGTTTCCGGCCCGCTGACGCTCAATTTCGGCGTCCTTGACGTCGGGCCGGCAGGCTTGACCGCCAATTTCGACTGCCGTACGCCGAAATGCGCGACGCCGGAGACGCTCGACGCGGTCGTCGCGCGCAGATTGAATGAAGCCGGATTCAAAATAAACAAACTCACAAAAACACCTTTCCACTACACAAGTGCGGATACCGATTTTGTCCGAACGCTCCTGAAGGTCTATGAAGAGTATACCGGACAAAAAGGGGAGTGCCTGCCGATGGGCGGGCAGACGTATGTCCACGACATCAATGGGGGCGTTGCGTTCGGGTGCGTTTTTCCCGGCGTCGACACGCGCATGCACGGTGCGGACGAATTCATACCCGTCGACGATCTCATTCTGAGCGCAAAAATGTTCACACAGGTGATCCTCGACATGTGCTCGTAACACAACACAAGAAAAGCAGAAAGGACGCCTTTCGGCGTCCTTTCAAAGTGTAGACAAAGTGCTAATTTAGGTCAAAGCCTCGCAGAGTTTCCGTCGCGCACGACGGAAATAAGATTAAATCCGT
>CAYMLM010000166.1:0-6796 GCA_964391385.1 uncultured Papillibacter sp. | reverse complement strand
ATGAGCACAAAACCGAGCAGCGTCGAACCGATGGCGGTGAACGCCAGGCGGTATTCCGTGATCATCATGAGCAGGACCGCGCCCAGTATCATGGTGACCGACGTGATAAGCAGTCCCAGGCTCTGGTTGAGCGTCTGCGAGAGCGTGTCGATGTCGTTTGTCACGCGGCTTAAGATATTGCCGAACGTCGTGTTGTCAAAATAGCTCAGAGGGAGCCTGTTGATCTTCTCCGAAATGTCCCTTCGCAGATCCTTTGAGACTTTCTGGGTGACTGTCGCCATGATCCAGCCCTGCACAAAGATGAGGACGGATCCGCTTATATACAGGGCGACAAGCAGCGCGCAGATACGGACGATCCGGTCCAAGTCGATGCTCCAGTCCCCGCCGGCCATCAGGCCCTTGAAGCCGTCCGTTATGATGTTCGTGATCTCCTTGAGCCGGTCGGGACCCAGGAGGGTGGCGACCGAGCCGCCGACGGCGCAGATGACGGCGACGATCATGACCGGCAGGAATTTCCGGCTGTAATTTAAAAGCTTCGACCAGGACTTTTTGAAGTCCTTCGGTTTTTCTCCGACGCGCATATGCCCGGGTCCGCCCGGGCCGCCGGGGCCGGGGCTCATGGGCCGGCGCTCCCGGTTCATCTGGCCGACTTCGTAATCGTTTTTATTGCTCATGCTCCGAGCTCCTCCTTCGACAGCTGCGAGTATGCGATCTGCCGGTAGACCTCGCAGCTTTCCATCAGCGTATCGTGCGTGCCGATGCCGACCAGCTCGCCCTCGTCAAGCACGACGATCTTGTCGGCGTCCCGGATGGTCCCTATGCGCTGAGCGACGATCAGGCTCGTGACGCCGGCCGTCTCCTTTTTGAGGGCATTGCGCAGCGCCCGGTCCGTCTTGTAGTCGAGCGCGGAGAACGAATCGTCGAAAATATAAATCTCCGGCTTCCGGAAGACGGCGCGGGCGATCGCCAGACGCTGTTTCTGCCCGCCGGAAATGTTCGTCCCGCCCTGCGCGATATGGCCCTCATAAGTGTCTTCCAGGTTTTCGACAAAATCGGCGCCCTGCGCGATCCGCACGGCTTTTTTGATCTCTTCCTCCGTGTACTCGGCGGGATCGGCGCCCTCGCCCGCGAGTTCTGCCCGGTCCTTTCCGTTGTCGCCGAAATCGACGTTGGACGAGACGGTCCCCGCGAACAGCACCGCCTTCTGGGGCACGTAACCCAGCTTGTTGTGCAGCGCCTCCTGCGTATAGTCGCGCACGTCGACGCCGTCGACGAGCACCTGTCCTTCGCTCACGTCGTAAAAACGCGGCACGAGATTGATGAGCGTCGATTTCCCGCTGCCCGTCGAGCCGATAAACGCGACCGTCTCCCCTTTTTCCGCTTTGAAGGAGATATTGTGCAGGACGTATTCCTCGGCGTCCGGGTATTTGAAGCTGACGTTTTGAAACTCCACCTCGCCGACGCGCCCTTCCGGCGATTCGGTGACCGTCCCGTCGAGGATCTTCGGCTCCGTATCGAGCACCTCGCCGACGCGCCGGGCGGATACCGATACGCGCGGCCACATGATGAAGATCATCGTGAGGATCATGAACGACATGATGACCATCATGGCGTACCCAGAAAACGCGACCATGTTGGCAAACATCGCCACCTTGTCCGTCAGGACCGCCTTGTCGATGAGAAACGCGCCGATCCAGTAAATGCCGAGCGTCAGGCCGCTCATGATGAGCCGCATTGTCGGGTTGAAGACCGTCATGGCGCGCATGGCCTGCAGATTGTTGTTTGTGATATCCGCGTTGGCGGCTTCAAATTTCGCCTGCTCGTACGTTTCGGCGTTATACGCGCGCACGACGCGAAGTCCCGTGAGATTTTCAAGCGTCACGCGGTTTAAGTTGTCGGTCAGCCACTGTATCTTTTTAAACCTCGGCAGGGCGTATGTCATAACGGCGACGATCATGATGAGCAGCACAAGCACCGCGCCGCCCGTCAGCGCCGTCCATTCCCAGCTCTTGCCGGAGATCTTCACAACGGCCCAGACGGCCATGATCGGCGCTTTCAAAACGACCTGCATGCCCATTGCCACAAACATCTGCAGCTGCGTGATATCGTTGGTCGACCGGGTGATGAGGCTGGCCGTCGAGAAGCCGCCGATCTCCTCCATGGAGAACGCCTCGACCCGGCTGAACAGCATCTCCCGGACCCGCTGAGACAGGTGCGCGGCCACGCGCGCGGCAAAAAAACCGATGATGACGGATGTGGCGCCGCTCCCGAGCGTGCAAAGCAGCATTTTTGCGCCGGTCGTCCAGATCTCTTTCATCGCGCCCTGTGTCTGGACATACTGGGTTATCTCCGTCATATAGTCGGGCAGCTTGAGGTCCAGCCAGGTCTGAAGGACGATGAAGCCGAGGCTGACGGCGATCATCACCCACTCGACGGGCTTTAAGTATTTAAGTATTTTGATCATGCCAATGCTCCTTATGGCTTCTGCAGCCGCAGTCCGGCGCTTCCGGCCCGTCTTCGCTGCTTCGGACGATTTCGATCATTCTTTCGACAATGCGGATAAACTCCCTGGCGTCCTCCCCGCCGAGTTGGCAAAGGATCCGCTCCATCTTCCGGTGCATCTCTTGCTTATGGCTTTCGACCAGCTCCCGGCCGCGCGATGTGAGCGACACGTTGATTTTCCGCCGGTCTCCGGTGTCGACCCGGCGTGTGACAAATCCCTTTTTTTCCAGGCTCTTGAGCGCCATGGCCACACGGGCGGAGCTGGCGTTCATCGCGGCGGCCAGCTCGCTGGGCAGCGCGCTTTCGTCATGGCAGGCTATGTGATTTAAAATAAACATCTCCCCGTGTAAAAAGGCGTTTGCCTTCCTGGGCCAAAAATTCGTTTTCATCAGCTCGCCCGTCTTTTTCAGCATCTCAAAAGCCAGCGATGAATACTCGGTTTCCATTCTTCAACCACTTCTCCCACTTACCTAACACTTGTTAATTACTAATATTATTAGTTATAATATCACGCCGCATACGCCGCGTCTATATGGGATCATACAGAATACGGTCAGCGGCATTGCTTTGTTTTGTATAAACAGCTTGAGACGGAAACGATAAAAATACCGGCCCGTCCTTGCTTGGCCGAAACAGACATGCTAATATGGGTCTGAAAGGATGTGCTTTATATGGCAGACAGCAAAACGAGCGGTGTTTCCACCGCCATATCTGGGCTCAGTAAATACGAGGCGCTGGCCATTTTATATCTGGAGAAGCAGGGGATCGACGGCGTATCCCCGGAGGAGCTTGTCACCCGTTTCATTGAAACGCAGGAGCGGATCATCCGGGAATTCAGCCGTCAGACGGACAGCCGCAGCCGCCGGCTAAATCCCATGCCGCTGTAAGCAGCCTGTCCGCCCGGCGGCTGATGTCGCGTGCGTCACACGCGGTTGGCAATTGCGCCGCGGCGACTGCGAGCTGTCCGGTCTCGGCGGCAAAAATTGCTTCATATCAATGCTTTGAGAAATTCACTTACGAAAAGCATTACTTTGTCAAGACGCAGGCTGAGAGCTTTATTTTGACGTAAAAGCCGCAACCGCGGCTTTTACTACACACGAGTCAAGGCGCGGAAACGACCGCGCCTTGACTCATTCCTGTGGTATGGGAGATGAACGGACTTACGGACACGGGGAATCATTTCCCGCCGCTCACTCATACGTTTTTTCCAGATCATCCAGCCGATGATGAATGATTTTTATATCGTTTTCAGCCATAGCAATACGTTCGACAAGGTTGTTATGCTTTTCTACTTGCTTTTCCAGTTGTGCAAGCCGGTAATTCACCAGCCTGTTTGCGACCAGTATCCCGCTAAATGAGCCGATCAGCGTACCGGCAAGAGCAAGAAGCGCGACAAATATCTCTGTTGACAATCGGCGCCCCTCCCTTTTTGCTACCGCCTTGCGGCGTTTGTCGTGCCGACTTTTCGGCTTTTTAAACGAACTGGGTTCGATTTATACTATGCGCCGTCCATAAAAAGTGACCGTGTCCGGGCAAGGGCCGGCAAATAAACAAACCGCTCCGCGCGGCGGAACGGTTTGTCTGATTTCTCACGCTGTTTTATTTTTCGTCTTTGGGCTTCAGGTTCCGGATAAACGCGTTCGCGTTGATCCACGCAACGAGCGCGACGATCCCGAAGATCAGCCTGAGCGGGAGGCCGACGTTGTCGGCCAGTACGAGCACGCAGAAGAATACCGTTATGAGATTGCTGAACACTGTCCAGCCGACCGCCGGTTTTTTGAAGACATACCCCGCGCCGAAATAGAAGCTCAGCGCCGACGCGGCAATCGCGAGGCTCTGGTAGCAATAGTCAAGCAGGACGGGATTTTTCGCGTTGTCCTTGTACAGCACGATCAGCCAGAAGCAGAAAAAGAGCGGCGGTATGATACTGAAAAGAATCATTCTGCCTCCGCGGCGGCGCGTGTAGGCGCCCATGGCCAGAAGGATCACCGAAACGGCGGTCAGCGCTGCGAGGAGCAAAAAAATCCAGTCTATGATCGTAACGATTCCGGTTGCGCTCCGGCGGAAATACTGCAGAACTACGGCCGCCAGCAATCCGAGCCCGAAAATGAACGACGCTCCGACATACAGGAAGCTGCCGGGTTTGAACGCGCGTCCATACTCCGGTTCGGCCTTGTGCCGGGAGGCCACGACAATCCCGAGGACGGCCGAGAGCACGAGGACGGCAGCCGAAAGGCCGATCAGCAGCAGCGTGACCGGCGCGTATCTCGCGGTCAGCCCGGTGGCGCTGTCAAAAACGGTATCGAGTTCCCAACGTCTGACGAATAGTCCCAAAACTCCGGCGAGCAGAAAGGCAAGCGGCATGATGACAGCACTTTTTCGCATATTTATCTTCCCGTTCCAATAATATTGTTAATGATTGCGAAAGACAAGCCGTGCGCGGCGGAGCGCTTTGGCACGGTCACCCAGTTATTGTACATCAGAACGTATCGCACGTCAACTTTTTGGCGCACGTGAGGCCGTGTGAAAAATATCACTGTTTGTGCGCGTTACGCATGGGAGGGTATTATGAGAAAGATCATTATCGTTTCGCTGCTTTTAGCCGCCTTCTGCCTGTCTTTCCCGATCATCGTATCGCTGGCCGGACCGATCCGGCTGCCGGACGCGCAGGAGAGCGAAACGGCGTCCGCCCCTCCGGCCGAGACGAGTCCTTCCGCCGCCGCGTCGCCGCAGGCCGAATACGTTTACGAGGACGACGGCACATTCGTACGCGTCTTCGACGGTGAAAACATATGCGTCATGACGATGGCGGAGTATCTCACAGGCGTCGTCGCCGCCGAAATGCCGGCTGTTTTCGAGCCGGAGGCGCTGCGCGCCCAGGCTGTGGCCGCGCGGACCGTGACGCTCTATCACATGCTTTGCTTCGAGTCCGAAGCGCATCCCGGCGCCGACGTGTGCACCGATCCGGCCTGCTGCCAGGCCTGGGTGAGCGACGGGGAGCTGCGGGAAAAATGGGGCGGCGACTACGCGGCGTATCTGGCGAAGATCGCCGATGCCGTCCGCTCAACGGACGGCGAATGCCTTGCCTATGAAAACGCGCCCATTCAGGCTGTCTTCCACTCCTCGTCGGCCGGCATGACCGCGGAGAGCGGCGAGGTCTGGGCGTTCAGCCTGCCGTACCTCGCGAGCGTCGTCAGCCCCGAAACGGCGGAGACCGTGCCGAACTACGTCTCGTCCGTCACCGTCTCCGCGTCGGATTTCAAGGAGACGGTCGCGCGGTTTTACCCCGACGCCGTCTTCCCGACGGACAGCGGCACCTGGGTCACCGACATCACCTACACGAAGAGCGGCCGGATCGGCACGCTGAGGCTGGGCGGCGTGACGGTCTCCGGGCCCGTGCTGCGGAACATGTTCGGGCTTCGCAGCACCGCGGCGTCCGTCGAGGTGGGCGAAAAAACAGTCGTTTTCACGACGACCGGCTACGGCCATGGAGTCGGGCTGAGCCAATACGGCGCCAACGCTTTCGCCCTCGAAGGAAAAACCTACAGGGAGATCCTGTCCTGGTACTACACAGGTGTTAGTTTTGCCCGCGCAAAGGATTTCATAAACAGCTGAAATCCATCCGCCGTCCGGACTTTTTCGGCGCCAAGCGACGCAAAACGTAAAAATTTGTCTCCGGACAGACCGTCTGTATTGTAAATCCCTTCGCTCTGTTATAGAATATCCGGAAGTACAACTGCGGAGGAGACAACATGGATTACGCGAAGGAATCGCTGCGCCTGCACTACGAATGGGCCGGCAAGCTCGAAACCGTCCCGAAAATGGAAATCAGGGACCGCGAGGCGCTGTCCCTGGCGTATACGCCGGGCGTGGCCGAGCCTTGCCTGGAGATCAAACGGGACATCAGCAAGAGCTACGCGCTGACCGGCCGCCACAATCTCGTCGCCGTCGTCACCGACGGCAGTGCGGTCCTCGGGCTCGGCGACATCGGCCCGGAGGCCGGGATGCCGGTCATGGAGGGCAAATGCGTGCTGTTCAAGACCTTCGGCGGCGTTGACGCGGTGCCGCTGTGCATCCGGTCAAAAGACGTCGACGAGATCGTCCGCACCGTGGCGCTGCTTGCGGGCAGCTTCGGCGGCATCAACCTGGAGGACATATCCGCCCCCCGCTGCTTCGAGATTGAGCGGAGGCTCAAGCAGGTCTGCGATATCCCGATTTTCCACGACGACCAGCACGGCACGGCAGATCGGAAGAGCACAACGTCTGAACTCCAGTCACCGCTCATTATCTCGTA
>CAYMLM010000165.1:3046-6843 GCA_964391385.1 uncultured Papillibacter sp. | reverse complement strand
TTGCGCTATTTCCGTCGGCCCGGTGCGTGTCGAAGCCCGAGGGGCTGTCGGTGATCCACAAGACGGGCCGGCTGCAGAAAATCGCCGAGGAGGCGGCCAAGCAGTCCGGCCGCGGGAAGATCCCGCGCGTCGTCGTGTCCCCGTCCTTCGAACGGATGATCTTCCAGGCGCAAAAGGCCGACCTGCCGCTGTTTTTTTACGAGGAAGAGACGGCGCGTCATTTGAAGGACGCGTTGGAAACGAGCCCGGAGGCAAAAACGATCTCGATCGTCACAGGCCCCGAGGGTGGCTTCGACCCGGAGGAGGCCGCGTTCGCCGCGGAAAACGGCATGATATCCGTATCGCTCGGTCCGCGCATCCTGCGCTGTGAAACGGCACCCATCGCCGCGCTCTCCGCGATCATGTACCACACGGGGAATTTATAGCTCGCCCGCCCGATAGATGAACAGGGCGCTGCTCTATAGCCCATCGTAAATTCAGAAGGAGACCGTACAATGTCAATGATCCAGCTGCAAAAAAACGGCGTATATCTGGTGTCGGGAAAACCCGTGCCGGCGGAGGAATACCGCGGCGTTGTCAAAACGCCGGACGAGGGCCGCGAGAGGACGATGGCCTATAAAATCCTCCGGAAGCACGACAGGGGGACGGACCCGAAGAAGCTGCGGCTGAAGTTCGACGCGCTCGTCTCGCACGACATCACGTACGTCGGCATCATCCAGACGGCGCGCGCGTCGGGCATGACGCGCTTCCCGATCCCGTACGCGCTCACGAACTGTCACAACAGCCTGTGCGCCGTCGGCGGGACGATCAACGAGGACGACCACTTTTTCGGCCTGTCGGCCGCGAAAAAATACGGCGGCATCTTCGTGCCGGCCAACGTCGCCGTCATCCACCAGTACGCGCGCGAGGCGCTTTCGGGCTGCGGCAAAATGATCCTCGGCTCGGATTCGCATACGCGTTACGGCTGCTACGGCACGCTCGGCGTCGGCGAGGGCGGGGGAGAGCTCGCCAAGCAGCTGCTGGAAAATACATACGACGTCGACGCGCCGGAAGTCGTGCTCGTCTGGGTCGAGGGGACCGTGCCGCACGGCGTCGGCCCGCACGACGTGGCGATCGCGCTCGTCGGCGCGACGTTCCCGGACGGCTTCGTCAAAAACAAAATCCTCGAATTTGCCGGTCCCGGCATTGAGGCGCTCCCGATGGATTTCCGCATCGGCGTCGACGTCATGACGACGGAGACGAGCTGTCTTTCCTCCATCTGGACGACGGACGGCAAGGTACAGGCCTACTATGAAAACATCGGCCGCCCGGCCGATTACCATAAACTCGACACCGAAGACGGCGCGTACTACGACAGTATGGTGACGGTCAATTTAAGCCAAATGGAATCGATGATCGCCCTGCCGTTCCATCCGTCGAAAGCTTACAGCATCCACGAGCTGCAGGAGGACCCGGAGCGTATCCTCAAAGAGATCGAGGACGACTGCAACGGGGAGCTTGGCGGCAAGGTCACGCTGGACCTGCGCCGCAACATCAACGACAAGGGACAGATCGCCGTGGAGCAGGGCGTCATCGTCGGCTGCTCGGGCGGGATGTACGAGAACATCTCCGAGGCTGCCGACATCCTCGCGGGCAGGTCCGTGGGCAACGGGTATTTTTCGCTGTCCGTCTATCCGTCCTCCGCGCCCATAGGTCTTGCCATGACGAAGGACGGGATAGCCGCCGCGCTCATGGAAGCCGGCGCGCTCATCAAGCCCGCCTTCTGCGGCCCGTGCTTCGGCGCGGGCGACACGCCGGCCAACAACACGCTGTCCGTCCGCCACGCCACGCGCAACTTCGCCAACCGCGAGGGCTCGAAGCCCGGCGCGGGACAGATCGCGGCCGTGGCCCTCATGGACGCGCGGTCCATCGCCGCCACCGCCGTAAACGGCGGCATCCTCACGGCCGCGACCGACATCGACTACACCGTCACGCCGAGGGACTATCAATACGATCCGTCCGTCTATGAAAAGCGCGTGTACAACGGCTGGGGCAAGCCCGATCCGTCAGCCCAACTGCGCTTCGGGCCGAACATTGCCGACTGGCCAAGGATGCACAGGATGGACGACAGCCTGCTGGTGAAGCTTTGCGCCGTCATCCGCGACGCGGTCACGACGACGGACGAGCTCATCCCGTCCGGCGAGACGTCGTCCTACCGCTCGAATCCCCTCGCGCTGTCCGAGTTTACGCTGTCGCGCCGCGTGCCCGAATACGTGGGGCGCAGCAAGGCGGTCCGCGCGCTCGAGGCGGCGCGGCGGGGCGGGGAAGTGCCGGACGAGATCAAAGAGGTGTTGGCCCGGGTCGGCGGCGACGCGCAGAAAACGACGGTCGGTTCCTGCGTCTTCGCCAGAAAGCCGGGCGACGGCAGCGCCCGCGAGCAGGCGGCCTCCTGCCAGAAGGTCCTGGGCGGCTGGGCGAACATCTGCTTCGAGTACGCCACGAAGCGCTACCTCTCCAACTGCATCAACTGGGGCCTCGTCCCGTTCACCCTCGATCCCGGCGAGCCGTTTGACTATACGGACGGCGACTGGGTCTACGTCCCCGGCCTGCGGCAGAAGCTGCTCGACGGCGGGGATACGTTTGACGCCAAGGTCGTCACGGAAAACGGCGTGAAGGATATCACGCTGTACTGCAAGGGCCTCAGCGAGGACGAAAAGCGGATCCTCACCGAAGGCTGCCTCATGAACTATTACGCCGCCGGCTACGGAAGGTGATCTAAACCCACCCGCCGCCCTTTAAAGGTATGGGGCTTCGCCCCATGCCCCGTGTTAATGGAAGGTATGCGCTCAATGTATACCAAGCAGCATTACATCCTTATAGCCCTGCTTTTTAACCGTAACCTATCAAATCCCGGAGGTAAGTATGCCGAAGATACAAATGACGACGCCGCTCGTGGAGATGGACGGCGACGAGATGACGCGCGTGCTGTGGCAGATGATCAAGGACCGGCTCCTCCTGCCGCATATCGACTTGAAAACGGAGTATTACGACCTCGGCCTCTTAAACCGCAACAAGACCGGCGACCAGGTGACGGTCGACGCGGCCCATGCGACAAAGCGGCTCGGCGTCGCCGTCAAGTGCGCGACCATCACGCCCAACCGCCAGCGCATGGTCGAGTACCCGGAGCTCACGGAGATGTGGAAGTCGCCGAACGCGACGATCCGCTCGGTTTTGAACGGCACCATCTTCCGCGCGCCGATCACGCTCGGCTGCATTCAGCCCGTCGTGAGAAACTGGGAAAAGCCCATCACGATCGCCCGTCACGCGTACGGGGACGTGTACGCGGCCGTCGAGCTGCAAACCGACGAACCGGGCGAGTGTACGCTGAACTTCAGGGGCGCGGACGGCACGGAGCGGCCGCTGTCGGTCAGAAAAGTTGACGGCCCCGCCGTCTGGCAGGGCATGCACAACACCGACGAGAGCATCCGGAGCTTCGCGAGGGCCTGTTTTACTTACGCGACAGACACCCGGCAGGACCTGTGGTTTTCCACGAAGGACACGATTTCGAAAATCTACGACGGCCGGTTCAAAGCGATCTTCGAAGAGGAATACGAAAACTTTAAGGCCGACTTCGAACGGCTGGGCATCGAGTACTTTTACACGCTCATCGACGACGCGGTGGCCCGCGTCATGCGTTCGAAGGGCGGCTTCATCTGGGCGCTTAAAAACTACGACGGCGACGTCATGAGCGACATGGTCTCCACGGCGTTCGGCTCTCTGGCGATGATGACGAGCGTGCTCGTCTCGCCGGACGGCAT
>CAYMLM010000165.1:0-2946 GCA_964391385.1 uncultured Papillibacter sp. | reverse complement strand
CGAATAGTCCGTTGAAATAGTTACCAGACATTAAAAGGTCGGCGCTTGTCCTTGTGAAAGCGCTGACCTTTTTCTTTGTGATTGGCCTGCTTTTTGTCTGACTGTCTGAAAGTGCGGACCGCGCTGGTCAAATGCGTGAATCCTTAATGACAAACAGAAAAAATGTAGTATAATAAAAAAATAAATGAAAACGAGTACATGCATACTAATAATTTGTAAAATTACGCTTATATAACAATGATTCAATCCTCTGTATCGCCCGAGGGCGGTATATAGGATGATACAGGCTCGCTTGTGCGAAGAAGAAGATATCGTAAGGCTTTGAACGCATTTTATCCATTTATACAGCACACAGGAGGTCGGAATGATTCGATCATTTGACGAGATTAAAGCCCGTCTGGGCCGGCAGGAGAAGAAGAAGCGGATCGGCGTGATTGCCGCGCAGGATGAGCACACGCTGGACGCCGTTGTCCTGGCCGCGAAGGACGGCCTGGTGGAGCCGGTCCTCATCGGCAGGAAAAGCGAGATCGCCGTCTTACTCGAACACCTGGACAAAAAGCCGGACAGTTTTGAGATCCTCGATGTAAACGAGCCGGACGAATGCGCCAAAAGCGCGGCGCTGCTTGTGCGCGGCGGCAGCCTGGACTGCCTGATCAAGGGGAAAATCGAGACCGGCACAATGATGAAAGCTCTCGTGAACAAGGAATACGGCATCCGGGACAGCGAAGTGATGTCGCATATCTCGTTTTATGAATCGCCGTATTATCATAAATTGTTCGCCTCGACGGACGGCGCCCTGCTGACGTATCCGACACTCGAGCAAAAAAAGGGCGAGATTGAAAACGCCGTGAAGGTCTTTCACAAGCTGGGGATTGCAAATCCCAAGGTCGCCGTTCTGGCGGCCGTCGATTCCGTCAATCCCAAGATGAAGGAATCCGTCGAGGCCGCGAAGCTCAAGGCCATGTGGCAGGACGGGAAAATAACGGGCTGTATCGTCGAGGGTCCCATATCCTACGACCTGGCGCTTTCCCGGGAAGCCGCCGAGATCAAGGCGTATCAAAGCCCCGTGGCGGGCGACGCCGATATTCTCGTGCTGCCGGATATCATGTCGGGAAATCTGCTGCTCAAGGCAATGTCCGTCACCGGCAACGCCAAGTTTGCCGGCACGGTCATCGGCGCGAGGGTGCCGATCGTCATTACCTCCCGCTCCATGCCGATGCGGGACAAATATCTGTCGGTTGTGTTAAACGCCGTCATCGGAAAACTTTAAGTGCAAGAGGTAAACCAAGTTGAAGACATACAGGATATTGGCCATCAATCCCGGCTCCACAACCACGAAAATCGCCGTGTTTGACAACGACAGGGAAATTTTTAACATCACGCTGGAGCACGACGCCCGGGAGCTGAACAGTTTTAAGAATTTGTCGGAGCAAAAGCCCTACCGTCTGGAGAAGATCAGGGAGGTCTTGAAAGAGCGGAATATCCCGATGGAATCCATTGACGCCTTTGTAGGCCGCGGCGGCGGTCAGGAGGCCATGGAGGGCGGTACATATGCGGTAAACGACCTGGCCTATGAGCACGCCCGCATCGGTTTTCGCGCCGTCCACCCGTGCATTCTCGGCTCGCAGACGGCGCGGGATCTGGGAGAACAATACGGCAAGCCGTCGTTTTTCGTCAATCCGCCCTGTGTGGACGAGATGATCGACGAGGCCCGCGTCTCCGGCATGAAGGAGATCCTGAACAGGAACCACGTCCACGCCCTCAACCAGAAGGAGGTGGGGAACCGGTACGCGGAATCCGTCGGCAAAAAATACGAAGACCTGAATCTCGTCATCGCCCATCTCGGCGGCGGCCTGTCCATTACGGCCCACCGAAAGGGCAGAATGATCGACACGAACGACTGCCTCGGCAGCTCCGGCGCTTTCGCCCCGACCCGCAGCGGCAGCGTGTCGGCCATCGGACTCATTCGCATGTGCTTTTCCGGCAGGTACACCGAGCAGGAAATCTACAACAAAATCACGAAAAACGGCGGCCTGGTGGATTACCTCGGCACAAACGACGTGCGCGAGGTGCGCCGCCGGATCGCCGAAGGCGACGGATACGCAGGGGTGATCTTAAACGCCATGATCCACCAGATAAAAAAAGAGATCGGCGCCATGTGCGCGGTCCTGGACGGCGACGTGGATGCGATTATCCTCACGGCCGGCGTCAGCCACGACAAGGCGCTCGTTGAAAGCATCCGGAAATCCCTCGGCTTTGTCGCCCCTGTCGTAGCCATGCCCGGGGAATTCGAGATGGAAGCTTTGGCGCGCGGCGCGCTCAACGTGCTCACGGGCAAAGAGGAAGCCAGGCAGTACACGGGCGTTTCGCCCGTGAAGCCGGAGTGGTTCGGCGAAGCGATCTATTGAAGAGCTCATCGTATCAGCTGTGACAGGCAGGGCTTATGGCCGGTAAAGCCGTCACATTGCGGCTTGAAGCATTTATAGGAAAACAAAAAAGCCGGGCTAAGCAATGCTTAACCCGGTTTTTCACTGTTTATCTGTAGACGCGTTTCTTACTTGATTTCGACGGTGGCGCCGGCATCGCTCAGCTGCTTGGACAGGGCGGCGGCCTCGTCCTTGTTGACGCCTTCCTTGATCTTGGCCGGGACGCCCTCGACGAGCGCCTTCGCCTCGGCCAGGCCGAGACCGGTGATCGCGCGGACTTCCTTGATGACCTTGATCTTCTCGGCGCCGAAGCTCGTCATGACGACGTCGAACTCGGTCTTCTCTTCCTCGGCGGGGGCGGCGGCGGGTGCGGCGACGGCGACGGCGGCCGGAGCGGCGGCCGAAACGCCGAACTCTTCCTCAAGGGCATGTACGAGCTCGGAAAGCTCGAGCACTGTCATATTCTTTACTTCTTCGATTAAAGCGGTAACTTTTTCACTGGCCATTTTTAAATCCTCCA
>CAYMLM010000164.1:0-6882 GCA_964391385.1 uncultured Papillibacter sp. | reverse complement strand
CCCACCCACACCCTCTCCTACACTCTTTCCCTACACGACGCTCTTCCGATCTACTATTGACATAGAGCCGTTTTTACAGCCTTCCCCTCAAAGGGGAAGGTGGCGCGCAGCGCCGGATGAGGTGTATTTTAAGTTTAAAGAACACTCATCCGCCGCCTTCGGCGTCAGCTTCCCCCCGAGGGGAAGCCTTTCTGGTGCTGCGGGATCAAATCCTGCCAGTCAAACACGTTCTTACGACTCGTACAGCTTTCTGAAGTGATATCCGTAAATCGCAAACCGTACGGCGAGGGGGAAAGTGTCGGGCCTGTTTCGGGCCGACCACCGGAGCAGCTTCCAGTAATATCTGCGTTCTTTCCCGAAAATCCCGAGCCTGAACACAGTCCTCAGAAAAGCCCGGATATCCGAAAAGGAATAGCCCTCCGAAATGCCTTTGGGGTGATACCGGGCCAGGAAATTGACGACGCGCTCGTAAAAGTATTTCGGTGAGTAAATTGTTTTCACGATCTTTTGATAACCATTTTCAAGGATGTTCCGATCCATCTTCGGGACAAAGTTCATCGTGTAGTCCGTGTTGTCCCCAGTAAACCGCGACTCGATGCGCCCCTCCTTCATGAGCCTCTGGTAGAGCTTTGAACCGGTCGGGGCGTTTAAAAGCCCAACCATTGCCGTGACGATGCCGCTTTCCTGTATAAACCGGATCATCCGGCCGAAGATCGTCTCGTTATCGTTGTCAAACCCGACGATGAAACCGCCGAGGACCTCCATGCCGGATTCCTGTATTTTATTGACGCAGGAGATGAGGTCGCGGTTGCGGTTCTGCGTCTTCTGACACTCGCCCAGGCAGGTGTCGTCCGGTGTCTCGATCCCTATGAAGGCGCCGTTAAAACCCGCTTGGACCATCATTTTCATCAAATCTTCGTCGTCGGCGATATTGATTGAAACCTCCGTCAGGAAGCAGAAAGGCCGGCCATGGCCCTCGTTCCACTCGATAATCGCGGGCAGGACGCTCTCCAGAAGCTTTTTACGGTTGCTGATGAAGTTGTCGTCTACAAAAAACAGCTCGCCCCGCCAGCCTGTTGCGTAGATCGCCTCAAGCTCCCGGACGATCTGGCCGGCGTCCTTCGTTCGCGGTACGCGGCCGAACAGCGTCGTGATATCGCAGAAATCGCATTGGAACGGGCAGCCGCGCGAGTACTGGATATTAAACGAGCTGTATTTCCTGACTTTTAAAAGCGACCAGTCCGGGACAGGCGTCTTTGTAATATCCGCCCACTTGTCCGTCGTGTAAATATGACGGGCCTCCCCGCGCTCCAGGTCGGTCAGAAATTCCGGCATGGTGATCTCGCCCTCGTTGAGGACAAGGTGATCCACATCGTCGTAGGCCTCGCGCTCCGATGTGAACAGCGGCCCGCCGGCAACGGTTTTTACGCCCAGCCTCTTGCAGCGGTCGACAATATCCCGCACAGAGGCTTTCTGGATCAGCATTGCGCTGATGAAGACGCAGTCGGCCCATTTGAAATCCTTATCGGTCAGCTTTTCGACATTCAGGTCGACGAGCTTCTTTTCATGCCGATCCGGTATCATAGAAGCAATCGTCAAAAGCCCCAGGGGGGGGAACGCGGCTTTCTTTGAAACGAACTTGAGCGCGTGCTGGAATCCCCAGTAGGTAACGGGTATTTTCGGGTAGACAAGCAGTATTTTCATGGTTATCACAATTTCTCCGTTTCATCATGCTGTGCGGGCGGATATTTGACAGCCCGGTTCATGCGTCCGTCCTGTGCATTATCTTACCCATATTTGTCCTGGGATGCACCCTACTATCCCCAAATTTGAATCTACAATTCCGGCCGTCCGCGATAGAACCGGCCGGACGACACAATAGAACCGCGCACACAGCTAAGTAGAGAGGTTTCAAAACACAGTAGAGCCGGCGGCGGCGCCTCCACTCCCGGTAGAATCCCGGTAAAAAAAGCAAAAACCTGCCGGCGCGAACGCGGCAGGTTTTAATATTGCGACTCATATTTGCTCAAAAGCGCCCCGCATGCCGGGCGCCTTTCAGCGGCGTTTGCCGGACGGTTTTTGCATTTCCCGGTGTCTTTTCAGCTTTTCCAAAGCCCTGTCGATATCTTCGATCAGCTTGTAGAACTTATTGTCCTGGATATCGGCGCTCTTGCGGGCCGCTTCGTTGTACTCCTTAATGACCTCGGGATAGCGGAGGCAGGCCTTTCCGATCGAATCCTCCCACGAGACATACATCTCGTCCATCGCGCTTTGCCCCATGATGCCGGCGCTCCGTCGGTTATGGATCAGGTTCAGGACGGCCTCGGCCAGCGCGTCGGCGTTTTCCTCGATCAGCACCCCGTTGCGGCCGTCCGTGACCCCTTCGGCGGCGCAGCTGCCGCGCACAAGGAGACTTGCCAGGCCGCAGGCCGCCGCCTCGCGGACGACGATTCCGTTTGTGTCGAAGGTGGACGGGAACAGGAACAAATCGGCCCGTGAAAAAAAGGCGCGCAGCTTCTGCCTGTCCTTGACGACACCCGTGAAAATGCAGTCCTCCGCCAGCCTGAGCATATTGGCCAGCTGCTTGATTTCACAGCTGTCGGTGCCGTCGCCGACGAATATCATCTTAAATCTGGCGCCCCGCGCCTTTGCCCGGCATAGTCCGTCCAATATCATCCGTATCCCTTTATACCACATCAGCCGACCGACGAAAAGGAACACGGGAATATCGGGAACAAGATCGTATTCGGCGCTCAGATTTTCAATATCCCGTGCAGGCGCCGGGCCCTTCGGGAAATCAACGCCGTTTTCCATGACTCTGTAGCTGCCCTTATAACCGAGGCCCCTCAGGTTTTCGCCCGCGCCCTCGCTGACGACCCAGACCTCGTCACACGCCTCGATGTTGGCGACAATGAACCGTATGGCGGCCGTCTGCATAAAGCCGAGCTCGACGGCGTTCTTGATGTCGATATCATATTTGGTGTGATACGTGAGTACGATGGGCGCTTTGATGGAAGAACGAAGCATCCTTGCGATCGTCGTGGATACGAAAGGACAGTGCGAATGTATGATGTCGATATCGCTTTTGATCAGTTCCCGGTAGGGGCTGGGCCAGAACGGGAAGCCTGTCCGGTATCCCACGGATTTCGTCGTGTCGATGCTGGGGTAGCGTATAACCTTATACGGGTAGTCATCCGCCACGTCGGGGTAATGCGGCGCGCCGACGATCGCGCCTCCGTGTTTCCTCTGGATGATCTCAGCGTAATTGAGCGTACAGTTTGCCACCCCGTCAACGTTCGGCGGGAAAGAATCACTCAGCAGACAAACCCTGACCTGATTGTCCATTCCTTGCTCCATGTAAATATTGGTTTGTTTTTATTATAATATCACGAACAGCCGGTTCATACAAGAGATTTTCCATTTTATGTAATCCTCTCCGGTCTGCCGGCCGGCAGAGAAAACCGGAGGCTCTTCAGCGGTCTCCACGGTCCCATAAATTGTCACATCGAACACCGCCCGCATAAAATAGATTAATACTGTTCCATGGCGGAGTATCACGCTACCCCGAAACGGACATTTTTTTATTGCTTGTCCGGCACCTGCGTGCCGATTTGATGAGGTTCCTGCCAAAGACGCTTGATTGGAGGTTAAACCGATGAAACTGGAGGATTTGGATATCAACACCGACTACCCCTGCAATCCCGGCAACTACAGGAAAGCCGCCGGACGCGCCGTCCAATGGATCGTCATCCATTATACGGGCGGTAACGGCAGCGGACTTGCCAACGTCAGGTTCTTCATGAAATCCCTGCCGGCCGGCGAGAAACGGTCGGCGCATTATTTTGTCGGCCATGCCGCGGAAAACGCTCGGATCTACCAGAGCGTGCCTCGCGGCGATATAGCCTGGCATATCGGCACGGACGGCCGGTATTACAGCGAAAGCCGGAACGAGACGAGCATCGGCATTGAAACGTGCTGTCACAACGACACGAAGGACCAATCCGCCGGATCGCTGGATTGGTATTTTGACGAAGAGACGGTCGACTCCCTTGAAAAGCTCGTCCGTGCGCTCATGGAAGAATACGGCATTGAAACGGACCACGTTCTGCGTCACTACGATGTGACGCGTAAAACCTGTCCGGCTATGTGGGTGCACGACGAGGGCGAGTGGCTGGCTTTTAAAACGCGGCTTGAAAATGATTCTAAAACGGAGGACGGCAGCATGGAGCGTTACAGGAAGTTATCGGATATTCCCAACAAGTACGGATTCAGGGATATCATTGAAAAACTGATGAATGCCGGGATTATTAAGGGCGACGGCTCGGATCCGGACGGCAACGACGACGTGATTAACCTGTCTGAGGATCAGGTCCGCACGATCGTGTATATGTACAGGGGCGGCGGTTTTGACAAAAAGCTCTCCGCCGAGGGGCTCAAACCCGCCGTCGGGGATTGATATTTTCCCGTTCGGCCGGTTATTCGGTATGGATACAGGCAGCCGCCGCGAAAGCTTTCAAAGCTCAAACGGCGGCTTTTTTGCGCTTTTCCGTAAATACTATCCGATGACCGGCGAATATGCGCGTCAGACTTCGCAGCAATCCGCGAGAGATTTTGCAGCAATCTGCGCATCATTCCAAAGGAGGTAATTATGGCAGTCGCCCACAAATCGGTCATTTCGTTCGGGCTCGTGGCGATACCGATCGCCATGTACACGGCCACGCAGGACAACGATATCCATTTCAACCAGCTGCACAAGGAAGACCAAAGCCGAATACGGTACAAAAAAACCTGCGCGCACTGCGGCCAAGAGATCACAGCCGGCGACATCGTCAAAGGGTACGAATACGACAAGGACCGTTATGTCGTCGTGACGGACGAGGAGATCGAGAAGATCAAAACGGAAAAGGAAAAGGCCATCCAGATCCTGCATTTTGCCAGTCTCAATCAGATCTCGCCCGTTTATTACGAGAAGACATATCAGGCCAGCCCGGAACCCGGCAGCGAAAAGGCGTTTGAGCTGCTGAGGGAAGCGCTGATGTCAGAACAAAAGATTGCCGTCGGGAAAACGGTGCTGGGCGCGAAGGACACGCTCATGGCCATTATCCCGCGCGAAGACGGCATGCTCATCAGCACGATGCACTATCAGGACGATATCAAGGGCCTTCCCAAAAACTACAGCAAGCCCACTGTCGCCAAGCAGGAGCTGGATATGGCCAAAATGCTCATCAACTCAATGGATACGCCGTTCGACCCGTCACAGTACAAGGACGAATACCAGGAAAAGCTGCGCGGACTGATCGAGACGAAAATTGCCGGCAAGGAAGTGGTCGCCGCGAAACCGGAAGCCGCCGGCAAGGTTATCAATCTGATGGACGCGCTCAAAGCCAGCCTCGAACAGGCCGGGAGTCTGCCCGGGGAGAAACCGGCCGGAGCCAAAAAGGCGGCAGGAGCAAAAAAGGCGCCTGAAAAGGAGAAGGTCAGGGCCTGACGGATTTGTCGCGGGCACAAAGGTCCGACCCGGCGCGCAGGCTGTCTGAGGGGGAAATCAGCTGTTCGGCCGGCGCTTTATCAGCCGGGGGACGCCGTTTTTCCCATACCTTCGAGCCCGCGCCTGAATGCTGCTATGGTCGCGTCCGTCTCGTCCAGCCAGTACGGCCGCGCGGGCGTCGCACCGTCGTTGATATCGAAGTCGGCGTAACTGAACCAGACGGCGGCCTTGATATTCGGATACCTCCAGAGGTTTTCAAACATTCCGTCGATCCATTTTGCCTTGTCTCCGCCGACGGAGCTCGACGAAAATTCCGTGATGATCCAGGGGAACGCGCCGAACAGCTCGCCGGAATCCGTCTGGACTTTGTCGTAGATTTCCTGGAACTCGCGCCAGTTTTCGCCCCAAAGCTCCTGATAATACGTGCCGTTGTTGTATCCCGTCACGCCGAGCATATGGACATACCCGTTGCCGGGGTAGTAGGCGGCCTGGCAGTTCCAGCCGTTCGGAGGGGCGTCCCGGTCGTTGGGATTGAATATCCAGATCGCGTTTGTAACGCCCTCCTCCTCGAAGATCCGGTAGACCGTCCGCCAGTTGGCGATATAGATGTCCGGGTCGAGCATGTTTGTGACGCCGCCGTAGCTCACCCAATCGGAATTCATCTCGTTGTTCAGCCGGAACAGGAACGGCTTGCCGAACGCCTTGGCCGCGCGCGCGAATTCGCGGATGCGCAGGTCGTCCCCCGTCCTGTACAGCTCAAGCCACGGAGACGGCCCGTAAAGGTCCAGATTGTTGCTCACCGTGGCCTGCAGCGTCATTTCCACGATCCGGCCTTCACGCGCGCACCGCTCCATGAATTCCGTCGGAAAGCCGCCGTCCAGGCCCGTGTAGTTGAGGATGATATCAAACTTATAATCGAGCTTCTCCTCAATGTCCGGTATCTCGCTGTTGATGCCGTTGGTGGACACATTCTTCGTAAAGATTCCCCACAGCACCTGATCCGACGCGGCAATCTGTTCGTAAAGCGCCCGCGTCTCGTCGGTCCAGCTTTCCGGGAGCACAGGACCATAGTCTGTTGTATACACGGCGGTGCCCTCGGGCCTGAAATACCGGAAGCTGTCGAGCACGCGCTGCTGGAGGCTTTCCGCGTTCGGATTGCCCGACGAATACTTGAGCATCACGTGGTAAAAATTCCGCGTACCGGTCTTGAAGTCTATATACGTATACGTATCGAAGTCGCCGGAAAAGCCGCCCAGCCGCACGGTCAGAGTTTCATAATCATCCGTAACCGTATGATTCAAAAGCTCAATATTGTTGGCCGCCCGATACTCATTGCTGAGCAGGACCCTGGAAAAATAAAACGCGAGATAATCGGGCGTCTCCTCGCCGACGGC
>CAYMLM010000163.1:0-6882 GCA_964391385.1 uncultured Papillibacter sp. | reverse complement strand
GATAATGAGCGGTGACTGGAGTTCAGACGTGTGCTCTTCCGATCTCCCGTCGCGCCGTTTTCCGCCTCCAGGCGCATCTGAAGGTTTTTCTTTGTGCTGTCCGTGACGACCTCGCCTAAAAGCTCGGCGAACTTGGCCGCGTGCTCGGCTTCCTCGTACGCCGCTTTCTCCCAGAACGCGCCGATCTCCGGATAGCCCTCGCGGACGGCGACCCGCGCCATCGCCAGATACATGCCGACCTCCGTGCATTCGCCGTTGAAGTTCATCCGGAGATCCTCAAGGATGTCCTCCGGCGCGCCCTTCGCCACGCCGACCACGTGTTCGGCGGCCCAGACCATGTCGTCGGCCTGCTCGACGAATTTGGACGCAGGGGCGCCGCACACCGGGCATTTTTCCGGGGGCGCGTCGCCGATGTGGACATATCCGCAAACGCTGCAAACAAACTTTTTCATACGATTACCTCCAAATATATAAGCTTATCATTTATTTGTTGACACCGGGCTGTTTGACCCGGCATTTACCGCATTTTCCGTAGAGCGTCAGCTGCTTGCTGTAAACGTCGAGGCCGTAGCCGCGTTCGACGGACTCCGCAAGCGCCGGGTCGATTGCGGCCTGGACGTCGATGACGTCCCCGCAGTCCAAACATATAAAATGGGTATGCTCGGCCGTATTCCCGTCGTACCGCTCCTGCCCGTCCACGGTGCCGACCGAGACGACCAGTCCCTCGTCCCTGAACACGGACAGATTCCTGTAAACGGTGCCGAGGCTGAGGTCCGGGATATCCTTTCTCAGCTCCTCAAAGATCCACACCGCCGAGGGATGTGACGTGGTCTGGCGGATTTTTTCCAGGATCGCGTCTCTTTTGCGGCTGTGCTTTCGTACAGTAGTCACGTCTGACCTCCCAAATCAATAATAATTATAATTCCTGTTATTAATATAGCATAACCTGACGCAAATGTAAAGTCTTTTTTTAGTTTTTTATATCCTGCTTTTTATACCCGCTCCCGGCTTTTTTCAGACAGCCCGCCTCAACGTCTCCCGCCGGGCCGGACGCGCCGCGGAAGTGCCCGACGAACAAGGAAAAACCGCCCGCCGGCATCCGTATGCCGGCAGGGCGGTGCAAAGCGACTGAAGACGATTTTGCGGCCGCGTGGGTCAGGAAGAGCGCTTGAGCTGTTTCGCCACCTGGTTGACGCCGGTCGCGGCCAGTCCGCTGACGATGCCGATGGCGATGGCGTTCAAGGCGTCGGCGGCCGGATAGGAGGGCATGATATACATGGCGAGAATGCCGAGCGCACCGCCCAGAAATCCGCTGATGACGGGAAGCCATCTCCTGCTCAGCTGCGTCGTCTTTATGATTTCGATAACGAGATAACATATGACGGTTATGGCGGCCACGGAGGTGAATCCAAAATCCATTTTAATCGTCCTTTCCCAAGTAACCGCTGAAAAATTGCCGGAAGCTCAGCAAAAAGCACGATTTTGCAGCGTTTACTTTATATTGCCTTTGTTTTCATGATATGCTTGACCGGCGCGCAAAATAACCGGCCGGCAGAAAAAACAAGCCGGACGAAAGCGGACGGCCGTCTTCAGGGTGAAACGACATATTCCATGTGTCAATCGGCATATTCCGTATTTTTTGTTGAAAAAAACAGTTCGTTGTAATAAAATTCATACGCTGCATCCTCACGTGAAAACCGGTAGCCGGGACGCGCCGTTATGGAGGGGACCGACGATGATAATCTCCGCGCTAAAGAAGCTGCTGACAAACAACAACCGCTTCAAGCCTGACGACGCGGAATACAGGCGTATCGTCATGCTGAACGTCGTCCTGGTGCTTTTCATTGATTTTTGCGTCCTTTTCGCGATAATCAATTTGAGCATCGGGAAAGTCCTCGGGTCTGTCATCGATGCGGCGGCCGCCGTGCTCGGCCTGGCGATGCTGTTATTATTCCATAAAACGGATAGGCTCAAAGCCGTTTCCTACGCCCTCATCGCGGTTCTTTTCCTGCTGCTTATATCTTCGTTTTTATTTGCCGGACCGCGGGGGTATATTCTTGCCTGGATCTGCGTCTTTCCGCCGCTGACATACTTTCTGCTGGGCCGGAAAGAGGCGACCATCGCGCTCGGGCTCATACTGACCGGCCTGGCAATTTTCATCGGGGTTCGCTACCGGCAGTGGAGCGTCTACGGACTCGACCCCAGAGCGATCACCAACCTGGCGGGAGTCGTCCTGGCGACCGTCTTCCTTGTCTGGTACTTTGAATTGAGCAGAAGCGAGGCGGTTGCGGACGCCCGGCAGAAAAACAGCCAGCTGGACGCTGCCAACGCCGCGCTCACGGAAAGCAGGGAGAGCCTTCGGCTCATCCTGGATTCGACGGCTGAAGCGATTTTCGGAGTCGACATGGAAAACAGGTGTACCTTCTGCAATCAAAGATGCCTGGACCTGCTCGGCTATACCGATCAGGCGGACATCATCGGAAAAGAGATCCACAAGACGATACACAGCCTGCGCCCGGAAAACACGCCGCTTCCGATTGCCGAATGCAACATAGTCAATACATATACAAAAGGAGTCGCCGCCCATTCCGAAAACGAGGTTTTCGTGCGCAGCGACGCCTCAACCCTTGAGGTTGAGTACTATTCCTACCCTCAGTACAAAGACGGCAGACTTATCGGCGCCGTCGTCACGTTTGCGGACAATTCGCAAAAAAAGCTGCAGCAGAAGCAGATTGAATATTACGGTTCCCACGATTCGCTCACGGGGCTCATGAACAGGCGCCATTTTTACCAGGAGCTCAGCCGCGCGGACATAAAGGACAATCTGCCCGTCTCGATCATCATGGCCGATTTGAACGGGCTGAAGCTGTCCAACGACGTATTCGGCCACGACGTCGGCGACAAGCTGCTCGTGAAAGCGGCCGGAGCCCTGAGGAAAAGCTGCCGAAACGATGAGGTTATAGCGCGGCTCGGCGGCGACGAATTCGCCATCCTGCTGAAAAAGACGCGGTACGAGGACGCCCAGCAGGTTATCAGGCGCATCAAGGATTGCCTGGCCAGAGAAGAAACCGACATCATACAGTGCAGCATGTCCGTCGGCTGCGACACGAAGACGTCGGCGTCGCAGAATATCGAGCTGACCCTGAAAAACGCCGAAAACGAGATGTATAAGGACAAGGCGCTCAGTCGAAGCAGGGTCGGCGCCGATATGCTCAGCATGATCATCATGACGCTGTATAAAAAATCCCCGTTCGAGGAGCAGCATTCCATGAACGTCGGCGACCTGTGCCGGAGCTTCGGAGAAATGCTCCGGCTGCCCGAACCGGAGGTTTTGCAGCTGACCCGGGCGGGGCTGGTTCACGACATCGGCAAAATCTGTATTGATGAGGTTCTCCTCAATAAGCGCGGGGCGTTTAAGGATGAAGAAAAGATCGCCTTCAGGCAGCATCCCGTCACCGGCTACAGGCTTTTAAACCTTTTTGACAATACGCTCAATCTTGCCGAGGCGGTCTACAGCCATCATGAGCGATGGGACGGGACGGGTTATCCGAGGGCGCTCCGGGAGTGCGAAATTCCGCTTTTTGCCCGGATCATTGCGATCGCGGGCCGATACGACAGGTACATAAACGGTTATCAGGACAAGCCCGTCAGCAGCGACCGGGCGCTGCAGCGGCTCCGGGAAGAAGCCGGCGCCCTTTTTGACCCTCAGCTTGTCCAGATATTTGCCGGCATGATCAAGGAGCAGCCGTACCGGCGTTAATACCGGAGCAGCGGAAGGGGAAATCCAGAATGGAAGAATCGATTAAATGAACAAACGCAACTCGGAACGACTTTTCAGCAAGGACTATATCCTTATCATGGTGGCCGCGACCGGCACCTCTTTATGCAATTTCTTTTTTTTCACGGCGCTGCCGCTGTATGCCGAAAAGATCAGCGGCTCGGACTTGTACAGCGGACTCATGCTGACGGTCTATTCCATCGCGGCGCTCGCTGCCCGTCCGGTGACGGGCATTCTTTCCGACAGGATCGGCCGGGTCAGGCTGCTCATAGCCGGCGCGCTGGTCTGCTCCGTTTGCTGCGCGCTTTACGGCGTGACGACGGCGATCCTCCTGCTGCTGGCCATTCGGGTCATAAACGGCCTGGGCTTCGGCGTACACTCCACCACGGCGGGCGCCGTCGTCGCCGACGTCATCCCGAAATCGCGCATGTCGGAGGGGATCGGCTACTTCAGCATGTACGCGACGCTGTCCACGGCCATCGGCCCGTATATCGCGCTGAAAATCGTCGGGGACGGGGCGCTTGACAGTTACCGGACGCTGTTTTTTGTGGCCTCCGGGCTGTGCCTTATGAGTTTTGCCGCCGACAGTCTGATCACGTATGAGCGAAAGGCCAGGCGGGAGAGTGAAGCGAGGGCAATAGCCGAGCCGGCCGGTGCAACAGCCGAACCGGCCGCCGAGACGGTCAGAACGAACGAAGAGTCCGGTCCGCTGCCGCGGACATTTCTGGGGTTTGAGTACGCCGTATTCCTTCCGGTCGTCGTTTTGACCCTTTTAAATTTCGCTTCGAGCAGCCTCAACACATTCCTCACCCTTTTCGCGCAGGAACGGACGTTTGGCAACATTGGGATGTTTTTCACGGTCAACGCCTCCGGCCTTTTTATATCCAGGCTGCTGTTCGGCCGGCTCGCGGATAAACGCGGGCCGGACATCGTCGTTATACCGGGCATCATCGGGCTGGCTTTGTGCTACGGGATCATCCCTTTTATCCACACGCCTGTCTGGCTGTTCGTGCTGGGATTTCCGATCGGGCTGGCCGGCGGCGCCATCCTGCCGTCCATCAACGCGCTGATCTTCCGCCGGTGCTCGCCGCAGCGGCGCGGGACGGCCTCGGCGGCCTATTTCGCGGCGCTTGACATCGGCTTCGCGATCGGCGGCACCGCGTTCGGCTTCGTAGCCGAACGCCTTGGATACAGCTATATCTACTGGACCGCCGCCGGGCTGGCGTTATTGGCCGTCATCGTCTACGCCAAAGCCGTTGCCGAAAACAAACGGCGGAGGGCGGGATCAAAGAGAGTGGAGAACGCATCGTGAAAAACAAGACGGATAAACTCTGGTCCTGGGACTTTGTCGTTGTCATGATCACCTGCTCGGGTATCAGCTTCTGCAATTACTTCTTTTCGTCCACCCTGCCGATATACGCAAAGAATATGACGGGGACGTCCGTTTACGCCGGGCTCATCATGACGGTCTACACGCTGTCCGCTCTGGCCTCTCGACCCCTGACGGGATACCTGAACAACCGGATCGGCCGGGTCCGAATGCTTGTCATCGGCGCGGCGCTGTGCGCCGTTGCGTGCTTTTTGTATCAATACTCGGCGGCCATTGCCCTTTTGATCGCGTTTCGGATCATGCACGGCGTCGGCTTCGGCATCCACTCGACATCGGGCGCGACGGTGGCTGCCGACGTCATTCCGAGCTCGCGAATGTCCGAGGGGCTCGGGATATACGGAATATACGGGACGATTGCGTCGGCGTTCGCGCCGGGGATCGCCCTGGGTATCATCGGCGAAGGGGACGACAACAGCCAATTTGCACCGCTGTTTATTCTTGCTGTCGTCATATCTGTCGTGTGCATGTTTCTCGACGGCCTGATACGTTACGAGCGCCGGGCTAAAAGCGCCCGAGAGGGCGCCGCATCCGCGGTGACAGCGGGCGAGGCGGAAAGCGGCCCTCTGCCGAAGGCCTTTTTGGGCTTTGAAGCGGGCGTTCTGCTGCCGTCCGCCGTCATCATTTGTGTCTTTGCCGCCTTTTCGAGCGTGTCGTCTTTTTTGACGCTGTTCGCACAGGAGAAAGATATGGGCAACATCGGCCTGTTCTTCGCGTTCAGCGCGGCGGGCATGTTTTTATCCCGGGCGTTTTTAGGGAAGGTGGCCGACAGGCGCGGGCCGGACGTCCTCGTCATCCCGTCCATTATCGCGCTTGTGCTTTGTTACGGGGCCATACCGTTTATCGGGCGGCCGCTGTGGCTGTTCGCGCTCGGCATCCCGATCGGCCTGGCCCAGGGCGCGATCTGCCCGGCCGTCAACACGCTTATGTTTCGCCGGTGCACGCGCCGGAGAAGGAGCACGGCGGCAGCCGCGTACTTTTCGTCGATCGACCTGGGTATCGGCCTGGGCGCGCTGCTGTTCGGCTTCATTGAGGAATACCTCGGCTTTAGCATTTTGTACTGGATCGCCGCGCTGCTGGCAGCGGCGTCGGCCGTTATCTATCTGCTGAGCCTGACGCAGAAGAAAACCGAGGGCCGGTATCTGTCATAAAGTCGTGCCGCCGCCCTCATTTCGGAGCCGGCTGTAGATTTCGTCGTAGAGCGTATACCAGTCGTGCACCTTGTTTTCCAATATGAAGTAGTGGCGGATATAGGCGCCCAGCATGGCCAGCGTGGCGGCCGTCAGGATGAGTGTAAGCGGACCGGTCACGGCGAGGTACAGACCGACAGAGAATAAAAACAAAACCGCAAAGATCAGCAAAACGATCAGGTGGATGAGCCGCTCGTGCTGCAGCCAGAGGATTTTGCGCGCGTGAAGCGCCAGCAGCGCGGCGGGATTGTTCCCGCCGTCAAGAGATTTTTCAACATATGCCTCGTGCGCGGCGCAGTATTTTTTAATATTGACGCCGTTTCGTCTCTTCAGAATTATCATTGTCCGTCTCCAGTTGGGGCCCCATATTTTCCCGGGAATTGTCCCTATTTATTATAAATCCGCTTGCCAGGGAAATAAAGGATATGTTTCGGCCCGCGGCAGACGGGCCGCGAAGCCGGGGGCGTTCTCTATTTGTAGGATTGTCAAACATCTTGGACAGTCAACATTTAAGGAAGTCGACAGGA
>CAYMLM010000162.1:0-7018 GCA_964391385.1 uncultured Papillibacter sp. | reverse complement strand
GCGCGGAGCGTGTCGGTCTGGTCGCCGTTCGTGACGAGGACGGTGTCTCCGAAAACGCGCACGGGGTGGTAGATGATGAGGGCGGGGTCCGTCATTTTCGACGGGTCGAAGGCCTCGGTGCGGATGCCGTCGTCCGTCCCGACAAAGACGCGGTTGCGGCTGTTTTCGCTGCGGCCCATGATGAAATAGACAAGGACGGCGCGCGCGCCGTCCTCGCTGCGGCCCAGAAGGATGCCGCGGCCGGGATACGTATTGGACCCGAGCACGGCCTTTATATCGCGCAGCGTCATATTGCGGCCTCCCGGATGTGGACGATGCGCCCATCCACGTGCAGGCGCCCCTCGCAGTACAGGGAGATGGCCTCGGGGAGGATCTTCCACTCGGCCTCCTCCAGCACGCGCTTCTGCAGGGATTCGGCCGTGTCGTCCTCGTGCACCCGGCAGGCGTGCTGCAGGATGACGGGCCCGGCGTCGGCCACGGCCGAGGCGAAGTGGACCGTCGCGCCGGACAGCTTGACGCCGTAGTTGAGCGCGGCCTGGTGCACGCGCAGGCCGTACAGGCCCTCGCCGCAGAACGACGGGACGAGCGAGGGGTGGATGTTGATGATCCTGTTTTCAAACGCCTCCACGACGGGCGAGCCCAAAACGACGAGGAAGCCCGCCAGGACGACAAGCTCAACGTCCAGGCTCACGAGCTTTTTGTAGACCGCCTCGTTGAAGCCCTCGCGGTTAGGAAAATGCTTGTAGTCGATCACGAAGGTCGGAATCCCGGCGCTTTTCGCGCGTTCGAGCGCGTAGGCGTTCGGCTTGGAGGAGATGACGGCGGCGAGGCGGCAGTTTTTGATCCGCCCGAAATTGTGCGCGTTGATGATCGACTGAAGGTTCGTCCCGTTGCCGGAGACTAAAACGGCTGTTCTTACCATTTGAGCTCGACTCCTTTCTCACCGCTGACGCAGCTGCCTATCACATATGGGTGTTCGCCGATCTGTATGAGCGCGTTGACGACGTCGCCGACGTCGTCGCTGCCGACGGCCATGACGAGCCCGATGCCCATGTTGAACGTATTGTACATGTCGCGGGCCGGGATTTCGCCCTTCGCGGCCAGATACGGGAAAATACATCTCTTGGGGAAGGCGTCCGGCAGGATCTTTGCCGCCACGCCCTCGGGCAGCATGCGCGGGATGTTTTCGTACAGCCCGCCGCCCGTGATGTGGCAGATGCCCTTGACGTTCATTCCGAGCGTGCGCGTCAGATGCAGCACCTGGCGCACGTAGATGCGCGTCGGCCGCATAAGCTCCTCGCCGAGCGTGCATCTGAACTCCGGTACGGTCTCTTCGAGCGACTCGGGCGTCGGCTCGAGCACCTTGCGCACGAGCGAGAAGCCGTTGGAGTGCAGGCCGGAGGAGGAAAGGCCGATCAGCCGGTCGCCCGGTCTGATGGTGCTGCCGTCGATGATTTTGCCGCGGTCGACGACGCCGACCGCAAAGCCCGCCATGTCGTACTCGTCGTCGGCGTAAAAGCCCGGCATCTCGGCCGTCTCGCCGCCGATGAGGGCGCAGCCGGCCTGGCGGCAGCCCTCGGCGATGCCGGAAACGATGCTTTCCGTGCGCTCGGGGAGGTTTTTGCCCATGGCGAGGTAGTCCAGGAAGAAGAGCGGCTCGGCCCCGCAGCAGACGATGTCGTTGACGCACATGGCCACGCAGTCAACGCCGACCGTGTCGTGGCGGCCCGTCATGAACGCCAGCTTCAGCTTCGTGCCCACGCCGTCCGTGCCGGACACGAAGACGGGGCGCTTCAACCCTTCCAGCTTCGGCTCGAACATGCCGCCGAAGCCGCCGAGGCCGCCGAGGACCCCCTCGCGGTACGTGCTCTCGACGAGCGGCTTGATCCGCTCGACCGCCTCGTAACCCGCCGTCACGTCGACGCCGGCCGCGGCGTAGCTGTCTGAGTGCGACTCGTGCATACAGTGGTCATGCCTTTCGTGTTTATTTTGTGAGGCGCTAAAGGGCGGGAGCGTGAGCTTTCCGCGCGTCCGCGCGCCGCCCGTGCGGGGTAAAATCCTGCTTGAATTACTGCCCGAAGATGCGCCGCTGCATCTCCTGATACGCGCCCTCGACGTTGCCGAGGTCCTGGCGGAAGCGGTCCTTGTCAAGCTTCTCGCCGGTCTTCGCGTCCCAGAACCGGCAGGTGTCTGGCGAGATCTCGTCGGCCAGGATGATTTTCCCGTCCGCCGTCTTGCCGAACTCGAGCTTGAAGTCGACGAGCGTGATGCCGCATGTCGAAAGGTTTGCCTTCAGGAAGTCGTTGACCTTGTACGCGTATTCCGAGATCAAGCCGACCTCGGCCGGGGTGGCCAGCTCCATGGCGTAGATGTGCGTGGTGTTGAGCATCGGGTCGCCCAGCTCGTCGTTCTTATATGAAAATTCGAGCGTCGGCTTTTTGAAGACCGTGCCCTCCTTCACGCCGAAGCGCTTGGAGAAGGAGCCGGCTGCGATGTTGCGCACGATGACCTCCAGGGGGATGATGGCCACGCGCCGCACGAGCGTTTCGCGGTCCGAGAGCTCCTCGACGAAATGCGTCGGGACGCCCACCGTGGACAGAAGGCTCATAAAGTGGTTCGTCATGCGGTTGTTGATGACGCCCTTGCCGATGATCGTGCCCTTCTTTTCGCCGTTGAAGGCCGTCGCGTCGTCCTTGTAATCGACGACGACGAGGCCGGGGTCGTCGGTCGCAAAAACCTTTTTGGCTTTGCCCTCGTAGATCTGTTCCATCTTTTTCATAGCTTCTCTACCTCATTTTGAAGTTTGGCGTCCTTCTCCTTCACGCCGCGCGCCATCGCCTGCTTGTATTCGTCAAGACGAAGCGCCAGCGCGTCGTCGGATAAGGCAAGGATCTGGGCGGCCAGGAGCGCCGCGTTGATGGCCCCGTCGATCGCCACCGTCGCCACCGGGACGCCGGGCGGCATCTGCACGATTGACAAAAGACTGTCCAAGCCATCCATCGTAGAGGATTTTATGGGCAGTCCGATAACGGGGAGCGTCGTGTAGGCGGCCAGCACGCCCGCCAGGTGCGCGGCCTTGCCGGCGGCGGCGATGAGGACGCCGAAGCCGTTTTGAACGGCCGAGGAAGCGAACGTTTCGGCCTCATAGGGCGTCCTGTGCGCGCTGATGACGCGCGCCTCAAAGGGGATATTCAGAGCCTTGAGCTGTCTGACGGCGCCGCCGACGACGCCCAGATCGCTGTCCGAGCCCATGATCACCGCAACTTTTTTCATTGCAGACCTCCCGAAAGCGTCGATCTATTTTATGACACCAATATTTGTGATTCAACCGACAGTATAGTATAATAAAAGGGATGCTTTTGCAAGAATATCGAAATTCAAAACGCAATTTTGTTAAATTAAACAAGGTGCGGTTGTAAAGAAAAAGTAAATGCGTTAAAATAGCAACATTACAAATCCGGGAGGATGAAAATGGCAGTGCAATGCCCGGCAGGGGTCCTCGAAAACAGAAAACTCACCGATTCGGTCTGCCTGCTGCGCCTGGAAGCGCCGGAGCTCGCCGCCGCGGCCGCGCCCGGCCAGTTCGTGCACGTCCGGTGCGGCGGCGGCACCCTGCTGCGCCGCCCGGTCAGCATCTGCATGGCCTCGGACGGCGCCGTCACCATCGTGATAGAGGCGCGCGGCGCGGGGACGCGCCTGCTCGCCGGGTGCCGGGCCGGGGACGCCGTCGATCTGCTCGGGCCGCTCGGGCACGGCTTCGACCTTTCAGGCCGCAGGCCGCTGCTTGTCGGCGGCGGGATCGGCGCGCCGCCGCTCCTTTTCGCCGCGCAGAGGGCCGGGGGCGGCGCGACGGCCGCCCTGGGCTTTCGCACCGGCGGGTGCGTCATCCTGCGTGAGGAATTTGAGCGCGCGTGCCTCGCGGTTCATCTGGCCACGGACGACGGCACGGCCGGGCGGCGCGGCTTTGTGACGGACCTTGCGGAAAGGCTCCTGGAATCGGGCGATTACGACGCCGTGCTGGCCTGCGGGCCGAAGGCGATGCTCAGGGCCGTGGCGGAGCTCGCGGGCCGACGCGGGATACCGTGCCAGGTCTCGCTTGAGGAGCGGATGGGCTGCGGCGTCGGGGCGTGCCTCGTGTGCGCGTGCCAGACAGCGGCGGACGGGGAGACGCGGATGCGCCGCGTCTGCCGGGACGGCCCCGTTTTCGACGCGTCGGAGGTGGTTTGGGAATGACGGACCTGAGCGTAAATTTTGCCGGCGTGCGCTTTAAAACGCCGGTCGTCGTCTCGTCGGGCACGTTCGGCTTCGGGCGCGAGTACGCCGAGTATTTCGACCTGTCGCGGCTCGGCGGCATCGCCGTCAAGGGGCTGACCGCGCGGGGGCGGCAGGGGAACCCGCCGCCGCGCATCGCAGAGACGCCGATGGGGATTCTCAACAGCGTCGGGCTCCAGAATCCCGGCGTCGATGCGTTTATCCGGGACGAGCTGCCGTTTTTGCGGCGGTACGACACAAATATTATTGCCAACATCTCGGGAAATACCGTGGAGGAATACTGCGAAATGTCCGAAAAGCTCTCGGACGCCGGCGTCGGCCTGCTCGAGGTCAACATCTCCTGCCCGAACGTGAAGGCCGGGGGCATGGCCTTCGGCACGTCGGCCGCCCAGGCGGCTCTTGTGACGCGGGAGGTCAAGGCGCACGCCAAGGCGCCGGTGATGGTCAAGCTCTCGCCGAACGTGACCGATATCGCGGAGATCGCGCGGGCGGCCGAGGACGCCGGGGCCGACGCCCTGTCGCTCATCAACACGCTTTTGGGCATGCGCATCGACATCGAGACGCGCCGCCCGGTCCTAAAAAACAACACGGGCGGCCTGTCCGGCCCCGCCGTTTTTCCGGTCGCGCTCCGGATGGTGTGGCAGGTGAAAAACGCCGTTGGGATACCGGTCATGGGCATGGGCGGGATCAGCTCGGGGGAGGACGCCGTCGAGATGCTGCTCGCGGGGGCCGACCTCGTGTCGGTCGGGACGGCGCTGTTTATCGATCCGCTCGCGCCCCTGGGGGTCACGGAGGGGATACGGGCGTATCTCGAGCGGCACGGCATTGAAAAAGTTGCGCAAATAACGGGAAAGGTACAGCCATACTGATGACGACCATTTATCTGATCCGGCATGCCGAGGCGGAGGGGAACCTGTATCGCCGCGTCCACGGCGTCTACGACAGCCTGGTCACGCTCCGGGGACAAAAGCAGATCGCGGCGCTCAAAAAGCGCTTTGAGAAAATCAAGATCGACGCCGTGTATTCCAGCGACCTGGTGCGGACGATCCGCACGGCCGGCGCGATCTATTTGAGCCATCACCTGCCGCTCATCGTCATGCCGCGGCTGCGGGAGGTCAACATGGGGGTCTGGGAGGACCGCCCGTGGGGCGAGGTCGAGCGGTTCGAGCCGGACCAGCTCGACAAATTCAACAACGACCCGGCCGAGTGGCGGGTCGAGGGCGCGGAGGATTACGTCACCCTCCAGGAGCGGATGACGCGCGCGATACTGGACATCGCGTCCCGTCATGACGGCGAGAGCGTCGCCGTCTTCTCGCACGGGCAGGCCACGCGCACGTTCCTGGCCGGGGCGCTCGGCGTGCCGCCGAAGGAGATCGGGAAGGTCAAGCACAGCGACAACACGGCCGTGGCGCTCCTGCGCGTCGACGGCGGGAAGATCGCCGTCGAGTGGTACGGCGACAACGCGCACCTCACGGAGGATATCAGCACGTTCGCGCACCAGAAGTGGTGGCGCGAAAACGCGACGTTCGACTCCACAAACCTGCGCTTCGAGCCGTTCGACCTGAAAAACGACGCCGAGCGGTACCTGACATACCGCCTCGACGCGCACCGGTCCTTCTACCCGGAGCGGCCGGATACGCGCCCGTGGCTGGAGCAGGCCGAGGCGAGCGCGCGGGCGCACCCGCGCGCCGTGTCGCTCGCGCTCATCTACGACACGCCGGTCGGGATGGTGGAGCTGGACACGCGCCAGGGTCAGGCCGACAAGGCCGGCGTCGTCGATTTCTTCTACATGGTCCCGGAGCAGCGCCGCACCGGCATCGCGGTGCAGCTGCTGGGGCAGGCGGTCTCCGTCTACCGCGCGCTCGGGCGCGAAAAGCTGCGCATGGCGGTCAGCGAGAAAAACGTCCAGGCGGCCGCCTTCTGCAAAAAGTACGGCTTTGAGGCGGTCCGCGAATTTGAAAACAGGTTCGGGAAACACTTTATCATGGAGCTGGGTATTGCAGTCGTGTAGGGGGTTTTGAGTCCCTTAATTAGGCGAAACGCCTCCTGCGGGAGGCGGGGCGGGAGAACAATCCTCAATCGGCTGAGCCGACAGCTCCTTTCCAAAGGAGCCTTACGGGGCGTCAAATGGCGGGCGGGATTAGATTTTAACGGACACGTGCCGGTTGACGGGAAGGGCCAACGGGACGATGTGGGCATCGTCCCCTGCGAGGACGAGGACGCGGCGGGCGATTGATAATCGGCCGTGCGAAATTGCGCAAGCTTTGCGAAGGCATGACACCGCCTGTCGGCGACTCATTGAGCGGAAGCATCCTGAGGGCGGGATCGTAAGCAATCCTCAGTCGGCTGCGCCGACAGCTCCTTTCCAAAGGAGCCTTTACGGCAGGTCAAATGGCGGGCGGATATAAAATCCGCCCCTACGCGGGAAACGGAATTTTTAACTTTCGTCTCTGAACGGGTTATAGGGCGGAGCCCTATACCTTTATTTGGGCGGCGGGCGGGAACAGATTTTATGGACACGCGCCGGTTGACGGGAAGGGCCAACGGGACGATGTGGGCATCGTCCCCTACGAGGACGAGGACGCGGCGGGCGGGAACAGATTTTAACGGACACGCGCCGGTTGACGGGAAGGACCGACGGGACGATGTGGGCATCGTCCCCTACGAGGACGAGGACGCGAGATCGGAAGAGCGTCGTGTAGGGACAGTGTGTAGGATAGGGGGTTGAGCTCGGGGGGGGGGGGGT
>CAYMLM010000161.1:0-7025 GCA_964391385.1 uncultured Papillibacter sp. | reverse complement strand
GGTGAAATTAGTTGTGGTAAACCAATTCTAACCGATGTGCCTTATCCTTGCTCTTGTTTTTTCTCCTTACTGTCCAATATGTATTGTAGTCCTACAAACTGAAAAAATGAAATCAAAACAACCGGTTTGCTTTAATCGGTAAAGTGTGCTATACTGATTAAATACAAGTTAATAGAAAAGAACCGTCTTAATAAGAAGGGCTTTTGGTATTGTTGTCGTGTTGACACTGATATGGAAAGCCCTCTTTTATTTTAACCGTATAGAGCTTTACCCCAGGCACGCGCCTGATGTGATGCTCTAAAATTTGTCACTGTCAGATAGGCAAAGCACTAAAACAGTAATTTCAATTCATACTAAGGAGGAAAACAAAATGTATGTTCTGCACGCGGAGGAGCGAGACTTAAAAACGAGCGTAAAGAAGTTGCGAAAGGAAGGCTTTATTCCCGGCAGTGTTTATGGTAAGAATCTGGGCAATTCAATACCCATCCAGCTTTATCAGAACAATGTAAAACAGCTGGTTAAAACAAAAACCGTGGGCAATAGCATCACGCTGTGCGTCAAAGACAAGACATACAGCGTGATAATCAAGGAAATCAGCCGTAACCCTGTGGGGAATACGATTGACCACCTCGGTTTTCAGAGCCTGACTGAGGACGAAAAGGTTGTCAGCTCCTTGCGAATAAGGTTATTAAACAAGGAGAAGGTTACAAACTTCATCCAGCAGCGTTTGTATGAGATACCATACAGGGCATATCCCGTAAATCTGAAAGATGAAATAGAGATTGATCTTGAGGGGATGCCGGCGGGCACGGTTATCAGGGTTGAAGACCTTGACATGGCTCACCAGGAGGATATTGAGCTTTTGACAGACCCCGAAGCTTTGGTATTGACGATTGACGGGAGCAGAAAACCTGCACATTCATAAAAGAAGGGACACATAAGCTGTGGGAGCCAGACAGAAACAGGTATCTGAAACACAATGCACCTTAACGGTAAATGACGATTGTTCTGACAGCGTTGATATAGTCAAACAGTATTTGTCCGCGGCGGCCGAAGCCCCGCTCCTTACCGCGCAGGAGGAGGTGGAGCTGGCGAAAAAGATTGAAGCCGGTGACGAAAATGCACGCGAGCGAATGATTTGTTCAAATCTTCGGCTGGTTGTTAATATAGCCAAGAGATATAGGTACACGCAGACGTTATCGTTACTTGACTTAATACAGGAAGGCAATCTGGGCTTAATGACAGCCGTGGAACGGTATGACTACAGGCTTGGGTGCCGGTTTTCCACATTTGCCACATGGTGGATACGTCAAGCTATCAGCAGAAGCATTTCCGACTCAGATCGCATGATACGCTTGCCGGTGCACATGGGCGAGACGGTTCGTAAAGTTAAACAAGCCGTTAATCAGTTGGCGCAAACGGACGGTGTTCAAATAAACACGGATGAACTGGCTGAATTGCTAAGTCTCAGAAAGGATACGGTAGAACTGTCTTTGCAGGTAGCGTATCACCCCCTTTCTCTTGATACGCCACTTTCAAGTGACGAAACAAGCGTATTTGGCGACTTCATCGAGGATCGCTATTCAATGTCTCCAGAGGAACAGGCAATGCAGAGTTCACTGCAGGATGCGCTTGATAAGCAGCTTGAGACCCTCAGTGACAGAGAGCGTACCGTATTAAGACTGCGGTTTGGCATCAATAAAGAGAAGTCTTACACACTTGAAGAAATAGGTCGCATGTACAGCCTGACCCGTGAACGCATTCGTCAAATTGAAGTAAAAGCAATACGAAAGCTCAGAAGGCCGAACCGAAGAAAATATCTGGAGGATTTTGTTTACTGAGTTGTTGAGGCGACGTGCGTCAAGCCGGTGGACCGGCATCCGCAGGCGCGGGGCTTTAACGAAAGCCAGACGTGAGGATCGGTTTGTTTTTGCAAAACGGGGAAGGCCAGCTTGTGGATAGGGCTGCCAGGCGGCCTTGCCTTGAATATAACCTGCCTGATCTGCCATAATATTTTTGTGGTAAAAAAGCGTAGAACAGGCGGGTGATGACACATATCAAAAAATAAGAGACCCAATCGATTAATCGACGAAAAATCCCCCTACCTGCTCCAGCACGCTTACAATCCCGTTGACTGGTATCCGTGGGGGGATGAAGCCTTTGAGAAAGCCAGACAGGAGGATAAGCCTGTCTTTTTGTCAATCGGCTATTCCACCTGTCACTGGTGCCACGTGATGGAGCGGGAGTCTTTTGAGGACGATGAGGTCGCCGGCTATCTCAACACGCATTTCGTCTCGATCAAAGTGGACCGGGAGGAACGGCCGGACGTGGACGCCGTTTATATGCGCTTCACCCAGGCGCTCACGGGACAGGGCGGCTGGCCGATGACCGTGTTTCTGACGCCCGGAAAACAGGCGTTCTACGCCGGGACCTATTTTCCGAAGCAGGACCGGTACGGCGTGAGCGGGATAATGGATGTGCTGGCTTCCGTCGTGAAGCTCTGGCAGAGCGACAGGGAAAGGCTCGTCCGGCAGGGCGGAGAGATCCTGAAGCTGCTGGACGAGGATAAACGGCGGATGCCGGGCGTGATCTCAAAAAGCGATCTTCAAGCGGCCTACAAAACATTCCAGCGCAGCTTTGACGCCCGTTACGGCGGATTTGGATCGGCGCCGAAGTTTCCGACGCCGCACAACCTCATGTTTTTACTGCGCTATTATGAGGCCGCCCAGCAGGAAGAGGCCCTGAAAATGACGGAGACGACGCTGCGCGCCATGTACCGGGGCGGGCTGTTCGACCATATCGGCGGCGGCTTTTCAAGGTATTCCACGGACGCGAAATGGCTCGTGCCGCATTTTGAAAAGATGCTCTACGACAACGCGCTTCTCGTTTTGCTGTACCTTGAGGCCTATCAGGTGACCGGGGCCCCGCCGTACAGGCGCGTAGCGGAAAAAACGCTTGAGTATATAGAAAGGGAGATGACGCATCCGGAAGGCGGCTTTTACAGCGCGCAGGATGCCGACAGCGAGGGGACGGAGGGCAAATACTATGTGTTTCGCCCCAAGGCTGTCAATGAGGCGCTCGGCGAGGACGACGGCGCGTATTTCTGCCGGTGGTTCGGCATCACCGACGCGGGCAATTTTGAGGGGAGCAGCATACCGAATCTGCTGGACAACGAGGAATACGAGAAGCCCGACGAGCGCATAGAGTCCCTGCTTCCAAAAATTTACGAAATCCGGTCAAGCCGCACGAGGCTTTTCAAGGACGAGAAGATCCTGACATCCTGGAACGCTCTCATGACAGCTGCATTTGCGAAGGCGTCCGTCGTTCTGGGCGACGGGAAATACCGCCGGGCGGCGGAACGCTCCGCGGCGTTTGTCAGGGAACGGCTCACGCGTCCCGACGGGCGCCTGTTCGTACGCTGGCACGGCGGGGAAGCCGCGGGAACCGGCTATCTCGACGACTATGCGTATACAGCGTGGGCCATGCTTTACCTGTATGAGGCGACCTTTGACGCCGCGTATCTCGAAACGGCCGTCCGTCATGCCGAAACGATGTGCGCCGAGTTTGAGGACCGGGAAAACGGCGGATTTTTCCTGTATGCTTCGGACAGCGAGCCGTTGATGCTCCGTCCGAAAGAGACGTATGACGGCGCGCAGCCGTCCGGCAACGCCGTCGCGGCCTATGTGCTGTTAAAACTGTCCAGGCTGACGGCCGATGAGAAATGGGCGGAGCGGGCGAAACGTCAGACGGCTTTTCTGGCCGGCTATATAAAAGAGTATCCCTCGGCCTATTGCTTCGGCCTGATGGCGGCGCAGCTTGAGCTGTACCCGTCAAAGGAAGTCGTCGTCACGGCTGCATCGGGGGAGGCTCCGGCACGGCTGCGGGATGAAATCGGCGGGACCTTCGCGCCGAACCGAACGATCCTGGTGAAAACCCCCGAAAATGAAAGACAGCTGGAGAGGCTCGCGCCGTTTACGAAAAGCTACCCGATTACGGCGGGAAAGACGCTTTATTATGTCTGTGAAAATAATACGTGTTCCGCGCCCATCGAGGACTTCGAGGCGCTGAAGGCGCGGCTGTCGGAATCGGCCGCGAATGCAAAGAGATAGGAAACGGCAGCCTAGCTGGTCTGACCTGTCCGGCGGGCGGCTTGCGGTTTTCGATTTTTCCGCCAGACGAAGCAGTAGACGGACAGGGGCCACCACAGGAGCGCAAAGATCGGGTAGACGGCCCAGATTTCCCCGGGCGTCGTGACGGCGTTCAGGACGATAAAAAACAGGACGGACCACAGCGTCCCGGCAGCTGAAAAGAGCATGGCCTTTTTTGCTTTTGCCGGTCCGACGGCAAGCGGCCACCACGCAACGGCGTAGATGGGGAAGATCGACCAGGGGAACGCGGGCGAATACAGCGCGTTGATCAGAACATAGTAGGCAATCAATAGGAGACTGACCAGGACGGCGGCGGGAAGCCGCCCGGCCCTTTTGCCGAGAAGCAGGACGGCCGGCCAGCAGAGGACGGCCGCGGCCGGATATAAGACCCAAAGGTGCCCCGGCGAGAACTGAAGATTGATCGCGGTCAGAAAGAGCAGGATGATCACGCTGCCGACCACGGCGTACGCCTTCAGGTGCCGCCGTGCAAACAGGACGCTCAGCGGCCACCATAGGACGACAAACGACGTATAGATGAACCAGGGGTACTGACGGCTCGTCAGATGGTTGACGAGGATGAAGAAGACGATCAGCATAAGCGAGCCCGCTATGGAAAAAGCTATGGTGTAACGGCGGTTATCTGAAGGTGAGGTTTTCATACCGGCCTCCTTTTTGGCTTGCGTTTCCGAGGATCTTTTCCAACGTCTTCACCTGTTTCTCAGGTAGGCAAAAAGCATTGCCAGAGGCCACCACAGCACGGCAAAGATTGGGTAGACGCACCAGATCACACGAGGCGTGTAATAGAGGTTGACAAACAGCACGAGCAGGATGATCAGCAGGCTGCCGACGACGGAAAACGCCAGGCCCAGGCCGTGCCGTTTCTGTACCTTGACCGGGGGGACAAGCTCGGCTTTCAGATCGTCGATATCGCCGAAATCCACAATGGCCTTATTGACGGCGTCCTCCTCCGATTTGCCGTTGTCCATCAGATCGGCTACCATCTCCTCCAGATCCTGAACAAAGTCCTGCCTGAGCTGGCTCTTGCGCTCACCGGCCGGGATATCGCGAAGCAGTCTGTCGACGTGTTCTTCAATCTTGTTCATTTCGGCCCTCCATTAATGTGTCGATGATTTCTTTCGCTTTGCGCCATTCTTTGAGCTCCTCGCTTAAAAAAGCGCGGCCAAGGGTCGTGATCGTATAATACCGCCGCTGTCCGCCGTGAGAGATACTGCCCAGGTATGAGCGGATCAGCTCTTTTTTTTCAAGGCGCTGGAATACGGCGTACAAGGTTGCTTCCTTGATCTCGAACTCGCCGTTCGTCCGGGCGCTTATTTCCTTGGCTACCTCGTAGCCGTACCGGTCTTTCTCAGATATCAGCCGCAGTATGATCGCATCGAGATGACCGCGGATGATGTCGCTGCTGATCAATTTCTTCCCTCCTTAAAAGAAAAGTACTATAACAGACAGTGCTCCATCAGAAAGTATACTATCTGATGGAGCAATCATAGCACAGATTATTCTGCCTGTCAAAGTAATTTTTACAATTGCTCAGCTTTAGAACAATATCCCGGCGGGTGGCGGGGGAGTACTGTCGGATATAAAAAGATACCGCCGGCGTGAGCCGGCGGTATCTTCGTATTTATAGCGGTCAGATGATGCGGAAGATGACGACGGCCATTTCGGCGCGCGTCATGTTGCCGAGCGGGTTGATCTTCGAATTGCTGCCCTGGATGATGCCGGCCTTTACGAGCGTTGCCACGGCCGTCGTGGCGTAGGCGGAAATTTTGCCGGAGTCCGTAAAGCCCGACAGATTGCTGCTGTTCCCTTCGGCCAGCGACTGGTTCACAGCCTTAAGGGCCCTGTAGATGAGCACCATGGCATCCTGCCGCGTCAGGGGATCGTTGGGCTTGAACTTGTCGCCGGACCCTTGGGCGATTCCCGCGGCCTTGGCGGCGGCGATGGCCGTATAATAATAGCTTCCCGAGGGGACGTCCGTAAACATGCTGCTCGGGGTGCCCGAGAAATGCAGCGCTCTGTACAGCATGAGGATGAAGTCGCCCCTGGAGATGTTTGCGGCCGGGCTGTAGGAATCCTCGTCCGTGCCCTTTACGATGCCCGCCTGATAAAGGGCGTCGATCGCGTCGGCCGCCCAGTCGTATGCCGGGCCCACGTCGTCGAATATGGCCGAGCCGGAAACGGGCAGGACGCTTATCACCACTTTGCCGGTGCTGGCATTATTGCTCGCGTCATAGGCCGTGTAGTTGATCGTGGCAGTCCCCACGTAGTTGGCGGCCGGCAGGAAGGTCACGTAACTCAGAGACGGCGTGCCGCTGAGCTTATAGCCCGTGCTTGCCGAGACAGCCGTGCTGGTGGCCGGGTCTCCCGTGTACTGATAGAAGAGCCTGCCGTATGACGTGCTGGGAATCGTGAATTTGACATAGGAGAGCGTCGAGCCGGTCGCGGCGCTGTAAGCCGACGAGAAGGAGCTTGTGGAAAACGTAACGGCCGTATCCTCGTCGATCGTCATCTCGATATTTGCGATACTGCCGGAGACGGTGATCGTAACGGTGCCGGCAAAGGATGTATTGCTTGTCGACACGCCGGTAAAGCTGAAGGAGGTCGTTCCCGTAAAGTTATTGGTCGGGACAAACGTGATGCTGCCGATGGACGGCGTCGTGTTGTAGTAATAGCGGGTCCCGACGGTGGCCATCGTATTGCTGGAGGCGTTGGCGTTATAATTGACGTAGAGCTTGCCGTTCGTGTTTGAGACCGACGAGAAGGTGACATAGCTGAGAGCCTGACCCGTCTTGCTCGTGCAGGCGGTATAGAAGTCGCTGGCCGAGAAGGTTTTCGCCGTGTTCAAGGCGGTCGTGTATG
>CAYMLM010000160.1:4292-7033 GCA_964391385.1 uncultured Papillibacter sp. | reverse complement strand
CCTGGAACCATTGCGGTTCCAGGACTCTTTGGTGGCGGAGAAGGAGGGATTCGAACCCTCGAGACGCTTTTGACGCCTACACGATTTCCAATCGTGCGCCCTCGACCAAACTAGGCGACTTCTCCAGATCGTATTTAGTTGTCAGTCTTTGTTGTTTGTGGATGCGATACGCAGCGAGGCTATGCCATTATAGATGAAACGGCCCCGTTAGTCAAGACGTCGGCGTGGACTTTCGACGATATTTCATATATACTTAATGGTAAATCCGAGCCGAAGGCTGCCGGAGGAGGAACGCTTTATGATGACATGGGACGAGCTGGAAAACGCCTGCCTGAGCTGCAAGAGATGCGCGCTGTACGAGACGCGCACGAACGTCGTGTTCGGGGTGGGCAATCCGGATACCGACGTTTTGTTTGTCGGCGAGGGACCCGGCGAGCAGGAGGATTTGAAGGGCGAGCCGTTTGTCGGGCGGGCCGGCCGGCTCCTCGACGACATGCTGAAGATCATAAACCTCGACCGCAGGAAAAACGTCTATATCGCAAACATCATCAAATGCCGCCCGCCGAACAACCGGGACCCCCTCAACACAGAGCAGGACGCCTGCATCGACTATCTGCGCATGCAGTTCCAGCTCATAAAGCCGAAGCTTGTCGTCTGCCTGGGCCGGATCGCCGCGATGCGCCTCATCGGCGAGAACTTTAAAATCACGCGGGACCACGGCAAATGGTTTTACAAAGAGGGTGTGCGATTTATGGCGCTGTACCATCCGGCCGCGCTCCTGCGCGACCCGGGTAAACGACCGGAGACCTTCGTCGACCTGAAGGAACTCGAGCGCGCCATCAAGGAAACGTGCCCGGGGACATACCTAATGTCATGACAACTCCAAAGGGATACGAACCGGCAGCAGCGAGGACGGACGACATATCCGCGCTCAAATCGCTGTGGCAGACCGTTTTCGGCGATGCCGACGCCGACATCGAGCGGTTTTTCAACGTCTATTTTTCACCGGCTCTGACAGTCGTCGTCAGGGACGGCGGGAAGCCCGTCTCCGCGGCCTATATCCTCCCCGTCGGAAATCTTGCGACGCCGGGCGGCGCGCGGGAAAACTGCGCGATGCTCTATGCGATCGCCACCCTGTCCGGTTACAGAGGGCGCGGATTCGGCGGCGCCGTGACGCGCGCGGCCGCTTCGCTGGCGCTGGCGCAGGGCTTTTCCGCCGTCGTCCTGAAACCGGCCGACGCCGGCCTTTTCGCATACTATGAGACGTCCGTGGGATTTACACCGTTCTTTGAAGCGGTCCAGGCCGAGTTCCGGCCGGACACGCTGCCGGTGAAAAAACAGAGCCTCGCGATGACGCCGGTATCTCCGGCCGGGTATCGCGGCCTGCGCCAACGCATCCTCTGCGGCGGCGTTTATATCGATGCGGACGAACGGGCGATTTCGTATCAGAAGCAGCTTTGCGACGCTTCGGGCGGCGGCCTGTACGCCGTCGGCTCCGACGACGGCGAAATCGGCTGTGCGGCCGTTGAAAAAGACGGCGATACGGTCCTCGTCAAAGAGCTTCTGCTGTCCCGCGGCTTTGATCCGGAAGACGCCGTTGCGGTCGTCGCCGGACATCACGCGGCGAGCCGGTACGTCGTCAGATATCCGGACAATAATCGCCGCCCGGACGGCGAAAACGGCACGCCGTTTGCCATGATTCTGCCGAAACCGGTTTTTTCAGACGCTGCCGGCGTGCATTGTGCTAAATGGTACGGACCGGCTTTCGACTAGATTTCACAACAGATTTTCCATATTGCATAAAAAAAGATGAAAATTTTTTAGATATTTAATAGTTTTGAAACATTTAGATGTATATTACTTAATAAATGCTTGGTACTATAAAGACCGTAGGGTTGCCAATTCCATCTTTTTATCTTTTTTCATTTTATTATCCTCATAACCTTTCGGCCAACGGGAGCTTAAAAGCTCCCGTTGGTCGTTCTCTCGTTTCGGTAAAAACAGCCGCTGGCATCAGGCGTGCGTATGCGCCTTCTTACCTCAGTATGCGCTGAGAATCGCATTTGCGCGGTTTCTCTTTTTAGTATATAATAAGGCGTTAGTTGTCCATATATTGTATTTGGGAGTATCACTTATGACCGGACAGACATTTGCAGACAGGTACATTCAGGCGCGCCGGGACGTGATCGCCCTTGATTTCAGTCACTTAAACGACATGCAGCGGCAGGCCGTGCTGACGACGGAAGGGCCGCTCCTGCTCCTTGCGGGCGCGGGCAGCGGAAAGACGACCGTGCTCATCAACCGGATCGCCAACCTGATCAAGTACGGACGCGGGTCCGATACGGACGAGATCCCGGACGGGGCCACCGAGGAGGACCTGGCCTTTCTCGAGGCGTACGCTAAAAATCCGCTGCCGGAAAACAGCGCGCGGGCGCTGTCGCTGTGCGCCGTGGAACCGGTCGAGCCCTGGCGGCTCATCGCCATCACCTTTACGAACAAGGCGGCCGACGAGCTGAAGGCCCGCCTCGAAAGCGCGCTGGGCGAGCGCGCCGGCGACATCTGGGCGATGACGTTTCACGCCGCCTGTGTGCGCATCCTGCGCCGGGATATAGACCGGCTCGGCTTCGACCGCTCGTTTACCATTTACGACACGTCGGACAGCCAGTCCCTGATGAAACGCATCCTCAAGGAACTGGACCTGGACGACAAGACGTTCCCGTATCGGACGGTCCTCCATGCAA
>CAYMLM010000160.1:0-4282 GCA_964391385.1 uncultured Papillibacter sp. | reverse complement strand
CCTACACGACGCTCTTCCGATCTCGGTCCTCCATGCAATCAGCCGGGCAAAGGGCGACAGGATTTCCGCGGAGGCGTTTTACGAGGCCGCCGAAAAAAGCGGCGATCTCCGCAAAAGGCATATCGGCCGCGCATACCTCGAGTATTCAAACCGCCTGAAATCTTCAAACGCGCTCGATTTCGACGACCTCATCCTGTTTACGGTCGAGCTCCTTGTTGAGTATGACGACATTCTGGCGCATTACCAGCGTAAATTCCGGTACGTTTTGATCGACGAGTACCAGGACACGAACAAGCTGCAGTACCTCCTGGCGAGCGCGCTCGCAGGCACGGGCGCCGGCGGCGGCGCCGGACGGCGGGAAAACATCTGCGTCGTCGGCGACGACGACCAGAGCATCTACAAATTCCGCGGCGCGACGATCGAGAACATACTGAGCTTTGAAAGTCAATACAAAAACGCCCGTGTGATCCGCTTAGAGCAAAATTACCGCTCGACGGCCCACATCCTGGACGCGGCCAACTCCGTCATCCGGAACAACCGCGGCCGCAAGGGCAAAAAGCTCTGGACGGACAAGGACTGCGGCGAGAAGCTGACGCTGCACGTCGCGCCCGACGAGCGCGAGGAAGCGCAGTATGTGACTAGCCAGATCATATCGGGCGTCTCAACCGGCGACAACTGGAGCGACTTCGCTGTCTTATACCGCATGAACGCGCAGTCCAACCAGCTGGAATACGCTTTCAAGCGCAGCGGGGTGCCGTACCGCATCATCGGCGGCACACGGTTTTTTGACCGCGCGGAGATCAAGGACATGCTGGCGTATCTGTGCGTCATTGCCAACCCATCCGACGATCTGCGCCTGCTGCGCATTGTCAACAACCCGCCGCGCGGGCTCGGAGACGTCACGCTCGGCCGCGTGGAAGAGCTTGCCGCCGCCCGGACCCAGAGCGTTTTCGAGGTCATGAAGGAATCCGAGACGCACGAAGACCTTCAGAAATCGGCCGCAAAGCTGCACCAGTTCGTGAACCTGATCGAAGAACTCCGGGCGCTGTCCGCGGAGCGCTCTCTCGACGAGCTGTATGACGCGCTCATTGACCGTACCGGGTATGTCCGCGTCCTAGAGGCAAAAACCACAGACGAAAACCTCACTCGCATTGAAAACGTACAGGAGCTCAAAAGCAACATCCTGTCCTTCATGCGGGAGCGGCCGGACGGCACGCTGTTCGATTTTCTCAACGAAATCGCGCTGTACACCGATATGGACCAATACGACAGAAGCGCCGACAGCGTCGTCTTGATGACGATGCACAGCGCCAAGGGCCTTGAATTTCCGACCGTTTTCGTCGTCGGGGCGGAAGAGGGCATCTTCCCCAGCCTCAAGACGATCGGCGAAATGGAGGAGATGGAGGAGGAGCGCCGCCTCTGCTACGTGGCGATGACGCGGGCGAAAAAGAAGCTCTATTTTACCTGCGCCCGTCAGCGCATGCTCTTCGGCAGGACGACGGCCGGCAAGCCGTCGCGCTTTATCGACGAGGTGTCGGAGGACCATATCGAAAAGCCCCGCGACGTTTACGCCGAGTACGTCTTTACGCCCGACGAGGGCGAGCTGGAAGACCGCCGCGAGGGCGCCCGCCGCGTCCGGAGCCGGTACGGAGGCGCATCGCCGCACAGCGGCACATCGCACAGCGGCGGAACCGGCAGGAAGCCGCTTTTGCCGCCCGTATCGGCGGCGGCCGCGCCTGTGCAGGACTTCAGTAAAGGCGACGTTGTCCAGCACAAGGCCTTCGGCCGCGGGATGATCACGGACGTGCAGCCGACAGGCGGCGACGCGCTCCTGGAGGTCGCCTTCGATACCGTGGGCACAAAGAGGCTTATGGCAAAATCGGCCTCAGCCTATATGCGCAAAACATAACACATTCTGACAGTGGGGTTGTTTGTGATACATAATCAAAAGCTTTCGGGCAGAGGGGCCCTGTTTCTGGCGGCATTGATCTGGGGCATTTCCTTTGTCCTGATGGATTTCACCCTGGCGAGCGTCCCGACGCTCTATATCCTTGCCATCCGCTTTTCGGGCGCCGCCGTCCTCCTCCTCGTTGCGGGGGCGCGCGGGCTGAAAAAGCTCGACCGGGGCTACGTCGGCTACGGCGCTCTGATGGGCGTCGTGCTGTTTTTGGCTTACGCGTTCCAGACGTACGGCCTTGAGCGGACGACGCCGGGCAAGAACGCCTTTCTGACGGTGTTCTACTGCATCCTCGTTCCGTTTTTATACTGGCTCGTAAATAAAAAGAGGCCGGACAGGTACAATATAACGGCGGCTTTCATCGGCCTTGTGGGCGTCGGGCTCATTTCGCTGGACAACCGCCTGACGCTCGGGCTCGGCGACGGCCTGACGCTGATCTGCGGCCTTCTGTACGCGGTCCACATCATTGTCACAAACAAAGCGCTCGAGGGCCGCAGCGTCGTGCTTCTGACCATGCTGCAGTTCGCCGTGGCCGGCATCCTTGCCGGCATACTGGCCTTGATCTTCGAACCGGCGCCCCGGAGCATCCCCGTCAACACGGTCTGGATGCTCGCGTTTATGACGGTCGTCAGCACGGCCCTGTGCCTTTTCCTGCAGGTGTTCGGGCAAAAGCATACGCCGCCGGCGCAGGCTTCCGTCATCATGACGTTTGAGGCCGTTTTCGGAGCCGCGGCGTCCGTCCTGTTTTGTCATGAAATGCTGACCATAAAGCTTTCCGCGGGCTTTGTGCTGACCTTTTCGGCCGTTGTCATCAGCGAAACAAAGCTGAGGTTTTTAAGGCGCAAACGCACTGACAACAAGGAGATGATCGGATGAAATCCTACAGGAAACAGCTGCATTTCAATCTCCCGACGCGCCGCGGCCTTGTCAACATCACGCGGCAGGTCGACGAGGCGCTGCGTGAAAGCGGCATCCGGGAGGGGCTGGTTCTCGTCAATCCCATGCACATCACGGCAAGCGTCTTTATCAACGACGACGAGCCCGGCCTGCATCACGATTTCGAGGTCTGGCTCGAAAAGCTCGCGCCGGAAAAGCCGTACGGCCAATACCGGCACAACGGCTGCGAGGACAACGCGGACGCGCACATCAAGCGCACGGTCATGGGGCGCGAGGCCGTCGTCGCCGTAACGGACGGCAAGCTTGATTTCGGCGCGTGGGAACAGATCTTTTATTACGAATTCGACGGCCGGCGCGACAAACGCGTTTTGATTAAAATCATCGGCGAGTAGCAGCCGTATTGTACGCGAAAGGATGTTTTAATGTTTACGGGTTTTACAGAGGAGACGACGGCGTTTTTGTGGGGCATCCGCCTCAACAACAACCGCGAATGGTTTCAGGAGAACAAGCAGGCCTATGTGGATCACGTCCAGAAGCCGCTCGGCGAGCTGGCGCGGGACGTCTGGACATGCATGACCGAGCAAAACAGCGGTCTGGACCTCGGCTGCCGCGTCTGCCGGATCTACAGGGACGCGCGGCGCGTCCGCTCGGGCGGCCCGTACAAGGAAAACCTCTGGTTTTCGCTCGAACGGGAGCACGAGGACTGGCAGTCCACGCCCGTGTTTTTCTTCGAAATCTCCTCCGAGGGCTATATGTACGGCCTGGGGTACTATCAGGCGACGCCGGCCACGATGAAAAAGTTTCGCGACCGGCTCGACAAGCATCCCGCCGAATTCCTGCGCCTCGCCGAACAGATCGCCTCGCTGGAGGATTTTCAGATATACGGCGACGAATACAGCCGTAAAAAAGGCGAAAAGGACGGCCCTCTGGCCGACTGGTACAACCGCAAGAGCGTCTCGGTGATTGCCGAGCACAAGGGTCACGACGCGCTCCGCTCGCCGGCTTTTGCGGCGGCGCTCTGCGCCGGGCTCAGCAGGCTCGTGCCGCTCTATCACTTCTTCTGGTCGCTTGAGGGCGACGCGCAGGGATAGGACATTGACAAACAAAGAGAAAAAGTCTTTCGTCTCTCGTCCAAACGTCCAATCATTGAATTTTCGCCGGCGATGGCGAGTTGTCTGGTCTCGGCGGCGAAAATTGTTTAATAACAATGCTTTGAGGGATTCATTTCCGAAAAGCATTACTAGGCGACTTTAGTCGCCTGCGAGGCCCGCAGGCCGAGAACTTAATTTTGTCGAAAAAGCCGCTCCCGCGGCTTTTTTGACAGTCTGAGGGGCGTATACGCGCGTATACGCCCCTGTTTCGTCCGCTCAGGACTATGCGTTGTTTTTTTCCAGTTCCGCCTCGATAAATGCGGCGATCTCCCCGACG
>CAYMLM010000159.1:0-7066 GCA_964391385.1 uncultured Papillibacter sp. | reverse complement strand
TCTCCTGTCGACTTCCTTAAATGTTGACTGTCCAAGATGTTTGACAATCCTACAAGGCCGTGCGTCCGCCACGTCCATAATCTTTGATATTTGCTCTTGACATATGCGCCTGGATATTCTATCATAATACGCAACAATCGAAAACAAAAACCTTTGAGCAAGAAGAGTACAAAAGGTCGGGTGTATCCAGAGAGCCGCCGGCGGGTGTGAATGCGGCAGCACAGGCATTTTGGAATGGGCTTGCGAGGGCGGCTTGAAATCAGCAGGCAAATTGTATGGTTTGCTTTGAGAGTAGACGCCGACGGGAACCCTGTCCGTTATCAGTGGGGTGCATATGATGGTATGCAAAACGAGTGGGCGATGATTTATCGTCAATTTGGGTGGCACCGCAGAAGCTTAGGCTTTTGCCTCAATAGGAGGCAAAAGCTTTTATTTTTGCCCGGTACCGCCCCTAATTTTTTAGAAAGGAGGTTTCATCCCATCAATGAAACTGTGTGAAAAGACATGCTGACACCAAGCTGTGAAACCATCGCTGAGCTGGCCAGGACGTACGACACCATACCGGTCTGCCGCGAAATCTACGCCGACGTGACGACGCCGATCCTGCTGCTTCGGAAGCTCGCGGCGAGAAGCAGGCGGTTTTACCTGCTCGAGAGCGTGGAGGGCGGCGAAAAATGGGGCCGCTACTCGTTTCTGGGCTACGACCCCATCCTGCGCGTCAGGTGCAAGGACGGCCTCGTCGTCCTTGAGGGCAGCGAAAACAAGCTCCTCGTCACCGACAGGCCGCTCGACGTCCTGCGCGAAATTCTCTCCGGATACCGCGCGCCGCGCATCCCGGACCTTCCGCCGTTCACGGGCGGCTTCGTCGGCTACTTCGCGTATTCGATGTACGGCTATACGGAGCCTGTTTTAAAGCTCAAGGGCGGCAGCTTCAGCGACTATGACGTGATGCTCTTCGACAAGGTCATCGCCTACGACCACCTTCGTCAGAAAATCAGCGTCATCGTCAACATGAGCGCGGAGCCCCTCATGGAAAACTACGGCAAGGCCGTCGCGGAGATCGAGAACATCGTGCGCATGATCGGCGCGCCGCCGCCCCCGCCCCCCGGGCAGAGCGCGAAGGCCGGCGGGTTCACATGCGGCGTGAGCGAGGACGCCTACTGCAGGATGGTCGAGAAGACGAAGGAATATATCGTGGACGGCGACATTTTCCAGGCCGTCATCTCCCGGCGTTTCGAAAGCAGCTACGACGGCAGCCTTCTGGACGCCTACCGCGTCCTGCGCACGACGAACCCGTCGCCTTACATGGTCTTCATGCACATCGACGGCCTGGAGATCATGAGCACGTCGCCCGAGACGCTCGTTCGGCTCCAGCGGGGGCGGCTGGCCACGTTCCCCGTCGCCGGCTCGCGCCCGCGCGGCGCCACCGACGCCGAGGACAAGGCGCTTGAGGATGACCTCCTGCGGGACGAAAAGGAGCTGTCCGAGCACAACATGCTCGTGGACTTGGCGCGGAACGACCTGGGCCGGATCTCCAAATTCAATTCCGTCCAGGTCATGGACTATATGATGATCCACCGGTATTCGAAGATCATGCACATCGCCTCCCGCGTGGAAGGCGACATCCGCGAGGGCTGCGACGCGCTTGACGCGATCGAGGCGATCCTGCCGGCCGGCACGCTCTCCGGCGCGCCGAAGATCCGCGCCTGCCAGATCATCGAAGCGCTTGAGGGCGCGCCGCGCGGTATTTACGGGGGCGCGCTCGGTTATATCGACTTCACAGGCAATATGGATACGTGCATTGCCATCCGCATGGCGGTCAAAAAGGACGGCAAGGTCACCGTACAGGCCGGCGGCGGGATTGTCGCGGACAGCGTGCCGGCGCTGGAGTACGAGGAGTCCGGCAACAAGGCAAAAGCCGTCATCCAGGCGGTCATGAACGCGGGGGAGGTGAACGAGCTATGATCCTCATTATAGACAACTACGACAGCTTTACCTACAATCTGGTGCAGCTCGTCGGCGGCCTGAACCCCGATATCACGGTGATCCGCAGCGACGCCGTGACGGCGGAGGAGATTGGGGCGCTCGCCCCGTCGCACATCATCCTCTCTCCGGGGCCGGGGTATCCGAAGGACGCCGGCGTCTGCGAGGACGCCGTTCGAAAGCTCGGCGGGAGGTTCCCGGTTCTGGGCGTCTGCCTCGGCCACCAGGCCATATGCGAGGTCTATGGGGCGCGCATCACCCACGCGAAAAAGCTGATGCACGGAAAGAAGAGCACGATTATTCTCGACACGGAAAGCCCTGTTTTCAAGGGGCTGCCCAAGAAGATCGAGGCCGCGCGCTACCATTCGCTGATCGCCGAACACGATTCGATTCCCGAATCGCTGCGCGTCATCGCGCGCGACGGGGCGGGCGAGGTCATGGCCGTTTCCCACCTGGATTTCGATGTGTACGGCCTGCAGTTTCACCCGGAATCGGTGCTCACGCCGATGGGAGAAGCCGTCATACGGAACTTTTTGATGATCGGGGGGCCTTCGCAATGATCCTGGAAGCAATCAGGACGGCCGCCGAAGGCCGGGACCTGACATTTGACGCGGCAAGAGAGGCCATGGACGAGATCATGGGCGGCCGGGCCACGCCCGCCCAGATCGCCGCGCTTCTGACGGCGCTGCGCATCAAGGGCGAGACGGTCGACGAGATCACCGCGTGCGCGTCCGTGATGCGCGAGCGCTGCGCGCGGCTTCACGCGGAGACGGACGTCATGGACATCGTCGGCACGGGCGGAGACGAATCGTACACCTTCAACATCTCCACCGTCACCGCCCTCGTCGCCGCGGCCGCCGGGGTGCCGGTGGCCAAGCACGGCAACCGCAGCGTCTCGAGCAGGTGCGGCGCGGCGGATTTCCTCGAGGCGCTCGGCGCGAGGATCGACCTGACGGCGGAGCAGAGCGCCCGAGTGCTCACAAGGACCGGCATGTGCTTCATGTTTGCGCCGAACCACCACGCAAGCATGCGCCACGCCGCGCCCGTCCGGCGCGAGATCGGCATGCGCACGGTCTTCAACATTCTCGGTCCGCTGTCCAATCCGGCGTTTGCCTCCTCGATGCTGCTCGGCGTCTATGACGCGAAGCTCGTCGCGCCGCTGGCGCAGGTGCTTTCAAACATGGGCGTCGGGCGCGCGCTCGTCGTCCACGGCGACGACGGACTCGACGAGATCTCCCTCGGCGCGCCGACGTCCGTTTGCGAGGTCAGCGGCGGGACGCTGATAAATTACAAGCTGGACCCGCGGGATTACGGCTTTCGCTTCTGCGGGCGCGGCGAGCTCACCGGCGGCGACCCGGCGGAAAACGCCCGGATCGCCCGCGCGATCCTCGCCGGAGATAAAAGCGCCAAGCGCGACGCCGTCGTGCTCAACGCCGCCGCCGCTTTATACGTGGCCGGCAAAGTGCCGGATATCGGGGAAGGCGTCGGCCTGGCCTCCGACATCCTTGACAGCGGCAAGGCCGCGCGAAAGATGGAGGAATTCATAAAAGCGACGCAGGAGGTGTAGCATGATACTCGATCAGATCGCCGCCGCGGCGCGTGGGCGGGTCGAGGCGTCCAAAAAACGCCTGCCGCCGGATGAAATGAAGCGGCGTTCACTCCGATGCGCGCGCGCGGGATTTCCGTTTGAAGCGGCCGTCAGAAAACCGGGACTGTCCTTCATCTGCGAGGTCAAGAAAGCCTCGCCGTCCAAGGGCGTCATAACGGAAGACTTCCCGTATGCCGCGATTGCCGGAGCGTACGAGGCGGCCGGGGCCGACGCCGTGTCCATCCTGACGGAGCCGGAGTTTTTTCTCGGCAGCGACGAATACCTCTCAGAAATCCGCGCGCTTGTGAAGCTGCCGCTTTTGCGTAAGGATTTTGTTATTGACGAGTATCAGCTGTACGAATCGAAGCTGATCGGAGCCGACGCGGTGCTCCTGATCTGCGCCCTGCTCGACGGGGAGACGCTGCGCCGGTATCTGGGCCTGTGCGGCGAGCTCGGGCTGTCGGCCCTCGTCGAGGCCCACGACGAAGCGGAGGTCGAAGCCGCCGTTCTGGCCGGGGCGCGGATTGTCGGCGTCAATAACAGGGATTTAAAGACGTTTGAAGTGGATTTGGACAACTGCGTCCGGCTGCGCCCGTATGTCCCGGAAAACATCCTGTTCGTCGCGGAGAGCGGGATCAAAACGCCGTCGGACGTCGCGCGGCTCCATAAGGCCGGCGTCGACGCCGTTTTGATCGGCGAGACGCTCATGAGAAGCGCGGATAAAAAAGCGGATCTGGCCGCATTAAAGGCGGCGGCGTTATGAGGATCAAGATCTGCGGCCTGACGCGCATGGCCGACATCGACGCCGTCAACGCCGCGCTGCCGGACTTCGTCGGCTTCGTGTTCGCCGACAGCCGCCGGAAGGTCGGCTCCGGCGAGGCGGCGGCCCTGCGCAAACGGCTGGACGCGCGGATCCGCGCCGTCGGCGTCTTCGTCGACGCCGAGCCGGGCATCGTCGTCCGGCTGTGCAAAAGCGGCGTCATCGATCTCGTCCAGCTGCACGGGGACGAGGACGCGGCATATATCGCGAAACTGAAAAACGATACGGACTGTCCCGTCATAAAGGCCGTACGTGTGCAAAGTCCGGCGCAGGTGCGCTCAGCCGAGGCTCTGCCGTGCGACTGGCTGCTGCTGGACACGTTCAGGCGGGACGCCGCCGGCGGGACCGGCGAAACCTTTGATCACGCGCTGATCCCCAGGCTCAAAAAGCCGTTCTTTCTCGCCGGCGGCCTGAACGCCGGGAATCTCAGAAATGCCGCCGCGCTTGCCGGCAGGCCCTACTGTCTCGACGTCAGCAGCGGCGCCGAAACGAACGGGCTGAAGGACGCGGCAAAAATACGGGAAATTGTCCGAATCGCAAGGGAGGAAATCACATGAAAGGCAGATTCGGCGTCCACGGAGGGCAGTATGTGCCGGAGACGCTGATGAACGCGCTCCTCGAGGTCGAAAGCGCGTACGAATTTTATAAAAACGACGCCGCGTTTACGGCGGAGCTGGACGCGCTTCTGAAAAACTACGCGGGACGCCCGTCGCTTCTCTATTTCGCCGCGCGCATGACGGAAGACCTCGGCGGCGCGAAAATCTATCTCAAGCGCGAGGACCTCAACCACACGGGCTCGCATAAGATCAACAATGTGCTGGGACAGGCGCTTTTGGCAAAGAGGATGGGCAAGACGCGCGTCATCGCCGAGACGGGCGCGGGCCAGCACGGCGTTGCGACCGCGACGGCCGCGGCGCTCATGGATATGGACTGCGAGATCTACATGGGCGAGGAGGACACGGTCCGCCAGGCGCTCAACGTCTACCGCATGGAGCTTCTGGGCGCGCGGGTGCACCCCGTCAAAAGCGGCACGCGCACGCTCAAGGACGCCGTCAACGAAGCCATGCGCGAGTGGACCTCCCGGATGGACGACACGCATTATGTCTTCGGTTCCGTCATGGGGCCGCACCCCTTCCCCACCCTCGTGCGCGACTTCCAGAGTATCGTCGGCAGGGAGGTCCGCGCGCAGATGCGCGCGCTCGAAGGGCGTCTGCCGGACGTTCTCGTGGCCTGCGTCGGCGGCGGCAGCAACGCCATGGGGCTGTTTTACGATTTCATCGGCGATCCGTCCGTCGAGCTCGTCGGCTGCGAGGCCGCCGGGCGCGGGGCCGACACGCCCGAGACGGCCGCGACGATCGCAACCGGGCGGCCGGGCATCTTCCACGGCATGAAGAGCTACTTCTGTCAGGACGGCTTCGGCCAGATCGCGCCGGTCTACTCCGTCTCCGCCGGCCTCGACTATCCAGGCATCGGCCCGGAGCACGCGCACCTGCACGACACGGGACGGGCCAGATACGTCCCCGTGACGGATGCTGATGCCGTGGCGGCGTTCGAATACCTGTCGCGGCTCGAGGGCATCATACCCGCCGTCGAATCGGCGCACGCCGTGGCATATGTGAGGCAGCTCGCGCCGGCGCTCGGCAAAGACAGGATAATCGTCGTCAACCTCTCCGGGCGCGGGGACAAGGACGTGGCCGCGATCGCGCGGTACAGGGGGGTGGACCTGCATGAACAGGCTTGAACAGGCATTCAAAAACGGCAGGGCGTTCATCCCGTTCGTCACGGCGGGCGACCCGGACCTCGGGACGACGGAACGTGTCGTCCTGGCGATGGCGGAGGCCGGCGCGGACCTCATCGAGCTCGGCATCCCGTTTTCGGACCCCGTGGCGGAGGGCGTCGTCATCCAGCGCGCCGACGAGCGCGCGCTCCGCGCCGGCACGACGACGGACGGGATTTTCGATACCGTGCGGCGCATCCGGCAAAAAACGGACGTACCGCTGGCGTTCATGACGTATATCAATCCGATTTTCGCCTACGGCGCGGACAGATTCTTTCAAAACTGCCGCGATAACGGCATCGACGCCGTCATCGTGCCCGACATGCCGTTCGAGGAAAAGGGTGAGCTGTCGCCTGACGCCGGCGCGCACGGCATCCCGCTCATTTCACTCATAGCGCCGACGTCGGACGCACGCATCGGCAGGATCGCCGGGGATGCCGAGGGGTTTGTCTACGTCGTTTCGTCGCTCGGCGTCACGGGCGTGCGCAGCGAGATCGTCACGGACCTCGGCGAGATGATCCGGCTCGTCAAAGCCGTCCGGGACATCCCGTGCGCCGTCGGGTTCGGCATCTCGACGCCGGAGCAGGCGCGGGAAATCGCCGCCGTCGCAGACGGCGTCATCGTCGGCAGCGCCGTCGTGAAGCTCGTCGAGCAATACGGGCAGGACGCCGCCGGCCCGGTCGCCGATTACGTGCGCGACATGAAGCGCGCCGTCAAAGGAGAATAAACGAAGCAATGGAGGCAATGGCCGAAATGGAGATTTTATCGGCGGAGCCGGATGACCTGGAGCAGCTGCTCGAGGTGCAGCGCCTGGCTTATCGGGCCCAGGCGCTGCTGGTCAACGATTTTTCGATACCGCCGCTCGTGGAAACGCCCGCCGGGCTTGAGCGGGACTTTA
>CAYMLM010000158.1:0-7080 GCA_964391385.1 uncultured Papillibacter sp. | reverse complement strand
CCGGCCGGACACTCCGCGCTGCAGGGTACGAGCGCCGCCTCGCGCGGAATATCGTTTCTGAAGACGCCCTCAACGTCCCGGAGCGCGCCGGTGGGACAGGCCTCCACGCAGGCACCGCAGAAACGGCAGCCGGAATCGGCCAGAGGCAGATCGTTTTCAGTGCCGATATATGTTTCCCAGCCGAGCTTGTTGAAGCCGAGTATCCCGACGCCGCGCAGCTCGCTGCAGGCGCGCACGCACCGGCCGCACTGGATGCACCGTTCCATCTCGCGCACGATGAGCGGGTTTTTATTGTTTATGTGGATCGCGTCGCGCTGGATACGGCGCATTCTGGCGTTGACCGTACCCAGGTATTGCATCAGCGTTTGCAGCTCGCATTTCAGGTACGCCTTGCAGGAGGTGCAGTCGTTGGGATGACCGGCCAGCATGAGCTCCATCGCCACGCCGCGGGCCCTGGAGAGGGCCTCGGATTTTGTGGTCACCCGCATTCCCTGCTGAATTTCGTTCTCGCAGGCTCGAGCCGGCTCGTCACGGCCTTCGATCTCCACAACGCACAAGTTGCAGTTGCCCTGAACCGGCAGGTCGGGATGCGTGCAAAGGTGAGGGATATAAATGCCCGCCGCAAGCGCGGCCTGAAGGATTGTCAGGCCCTTTTCCGCCTCGATCTTATTGCCGTCGATAAAAAGCTTGATAGTGTCCATGTAAGACCTCTTTAAGCTGCAGTTCTGCCGTCTTCAGAGTATGTCCATGGCGGCGCAAAAGCCCTCATACGTCGCCTCCTTGACCGTACGTGCACGCCTGGCATCCCCGACAACAACGAACCGGGGGCACGCGTCGCTGAGCTGCTCCACGCTTTCCTCATTCGGGCGGTTGCCGCAGGCATAAACGACACAATCGGCCTGCGCGACCCGCTCGTTTCCGTCTGTGTCGGCAAACAGGACGCCGCCGTCGTCAATCTCCCCGATCGTCACATGACAGTCCCAGGTCATGCCGCTTTGCTTCATTCTGGGGATCAGGGCGCGGCGCTGGGAATCGTTGCTATCCTTGCAGATATCGTCGCGCATTTCAAGAATGCGGACCTCGGCGCCGCAACGGTCTGCAAAGAAATACCCCGATTCGCATCCGACGGCGCCGCCGCCGATGATGACCGTCTTTTTGCCCAGCCTTGACAGGTCCCTGTATATATCCAGGGCATGCAGTGCTTTTTCTATCCCCTTGATCGGCGGTATGACGGGACGCGAACCGACGGCGCAGATAACGGCATCGGGACACATGGACCCTATCGACTCTCTCGTGACCCGGGTGCTGACCAGAATGTCGACGCCGGCGTATCGGCAGCGGGCTATGAGAGCGTCGCGGAAGCGCCTGAGGGATTCCTTGTGACTGTCCACATCGGCGAACCAGAGCAGTCCGCCCAGCTGCGGTTTCTGTTCGCACAGCGTCACATCGTGACCGCGCTCGGCAGCCGTAGCCGCGGCGTACAGGCCGGAGACGCCGCCGCCGATGACCAGCACCTTGCGTTTTCCGAGCGGGCGGGGTGCCTGACGCCACCGAAGCTCCCTGGACGCCCGCGGATTGACGGCGCAGTGCCAAAGCTGCGGAATCGGCCGCTCTTCAGGATTGGAGGAAAGCGGATTGAAACAGGAACAGCGCAGGCAGGGAGCGATCTGATCCTCCCGCCCGGCCAATGCTTTGCCGCAGAAATCGGGGTCGGCCATCTGCTGCCGGCCCAGCGCAGCAAAATCGCATAGGCCGGAAGCAACGGCGTCCTCAATCTGCTGCGGATCGTTGAAGCCCCCGACGGCGACAACAGGAATATGGACAGCCGCTTTGATAGCCGCGGCAAGGTCGAGGTTGCACCCGTGCTTGTCATACATGGAGGAAAAGGCCTTCGTCTCAACGTGCGAATGGTAAACGCCCGACGTGACGTGAAGGATATCCACGTAATCCTCAATGAGCCGGCTGAATTCAATCATATCGGCCAGCTCGAGGCCGCCCTCGACACGCTCGGAGCCGGAGAGGCGGTACTCGATCAAAAAGTTACCGCCGCAGAGCTCACGAATTTTTTTACAAACCAGGATCGGAAACCTGGCCCGGTTTTCCATACTGCCCCCGTATTCGTCCGTGCGGCGGTTCGTGCGCGGGGAAATAAACTGGCTGAGAAGCCAGCCGTGCCCGCCGTGCAGCATGACCATATCAAAGCCCAGGGCCTTGCAGTTCCATGCGGCTTCGGCGAAATTGCCGGCCACCTGCTCCATCATCCGGACGCTCATCTCATCGACCCGCACGCCGTCCGGGCGAAGGAAAGCGAACGGTCCGATCGGATTCCTGCGGTCCTTTATCTGATCGGGATGATTGACGGCGCCGACATGATTGAGCTGGACGGAGGCCACCGCGCCATGGGCCTTGATCGCCTCGGTCAGCGTCATGAGGCTCTCCATATGTATCGTCGTCATGTTTTTTGAACACACGTCGAGGCCGTGCCCGTGCCGGGCGGAGTATTCATCGTCGACAAAGGTCTCGGTCACCGTCACCTCGGCGAAACCGCCCCGGGCGCGCGTCTCATACGCGTCAATGCCCTCCGGCGTGGGCGTGCCGCGCTCCGCGATCCGGTTTGCGGTGACAGGAGACGCAAAGACGCGGTTTTTGAAGGTCACCCCTTTGATCGTATAGGGTGAAAACATATGCGGGAAACGGGAATGGGCCATAGTTTTCTCCTTACGGCTGCTGTCAGCCGCCGAAATACGCTTTTTTCACAGCGTCATTCTGCTTGATTTCATCAATACAGCCTTTCGCCGTCAGGTTGCCGACCTGCAGCGTATAGCAGTAGTCGGCCACGCCGAAGGCCAGATGGACGTTCTGTTCGATCAGGAATATGCTCATGCCGCGCTTCTCGTTGATCTCCCTGATCTTCCGGCCCACATCCTCGATGACGACAGGGGCAAGGCCGAGCGACGGCTCATCCAGGCACAGCAGTTTCGGATTCGACATGATGCCGCGGCCGATTGCCAGCATCTGCTGTTCGCCGCCGGAAAGCGTGCCCGCTTTTTGTTTGCGCCTGTCCTTCAGCTTTGGAAACAGCTCATAGACATATTCCAGATCGTTTTGTATGCCGTCCTTGTCTTTGCGCAGCGTCGCGCCCAACTGCAGATTCTTGTAAACGCTGAGGTACGCAAACAGGTGCCGGCCCTCCGGGACGAGGGCCAATCCCCTCCGCACGATATCCTGCGTCGGAACGCCGGCAATATTTTCACCCTGGAAGCAGATCGTACCGCCCGCCAGCGGGACAATTCCCAAGAGCGATTTGAGCGTAGTGCTTTTGCCCGCGCCGTTTGCGCCCACGAGCGTGACGATTTTCCCCGCCTCGATATCGATGCTGACGTTCCTGACAGCGACCGACTTGCCGTATTTGACCGTTATGTCCTTGATTTCGAGGATATTTTTCACACCGTCACACCCCCAAAATACGTCTTTACAACGTTTTCGTTCCGCCTGACCTCTTCCGGGGAACCCTCGAAAATCTTCTCGCCGAAGCTGATGACGAACACCCTGTCGCACAGGTCGAGAATCTGCATATTGTGCTCGACGATCAGAACCGACAACCCTCTGTCGTTGAGCTTTCGGATGATGTCTATGGAAAAGGCGATTTCCTCCGGATTCATACCGCCCAGGGGTTCGTCCAGCATTAGAAGCTTCGGCTGAGTCGCGACCGCACGGGCGACACCCAGCATTTTCTGGTATCCGTGAGGCAGGTTTCTGGCCAGCTCGTTGCGCACGTGGGACAGGCACAGCATGTCGAGGATCTCCTCTGAGGACCTCGCGATAAATTTTTCGTTTTCCCTGTACTTTTTCGTATTGAAGTATACGTCCAAAACGGATGACTTGGGGTGCAGGTAATGGGCGGCGGTCACGTTTTCAAATACCGTAAAATCACCGAAGAGAGGATTGAGCTGAAACGAGCGCCCTATACCCAAGGCCGCCACCTGGTGCGGCTTGGCGTATGTGATGTCCTTTCCGTCATATTGGATTTTTCCGGAGGTGGGCGCGAGCACGCCGGTCACAAGATTGAAAAAGGTGGACTTGCCGGCGCCGTTCGGCCCGATGAGCCCCAGTATCTCGCCCTCGTCGAGTTTGAGATTGATGTCGTTCATGACGGTCAGCCCGCCGAAACGCTTGCATAAATGTGTCGTTTCAAGAAGCATCCGCTTTCCCTCCCTCCGCTGAAACCAAGGTGTCCCCGCGTTTGCGTGATTTTATCGATTTCCGCAGTGCGGACGGTATGCTGACCAGGCCCCCGGGAACAAGGTAAGCCACAATGATCAATACGGCAGCCATTAAAAACGGAGAATACGCGGAATATGTGCCGACCCATCTGGCGAACGCCACGAAGCCCTCCGACGCATTTGCGTTGCCGCTCATGGCGGTCAGAAGCGTCGTAAACTGCTTGATGAACTCCAGAAGAATCGCGCCGACAATAGGTCCCAGAAAGCTGTTTTTTCCGCCGATCATCATGTACATGATCAGCCACAGCGTCAGTCCCATGCCATAGCTGCTGGTGGCCAGCGCCGTGTTGTAGTGGGCGTAAACCGCGCCGATCAGTCCGGCGAAGAAACAGCCGATGCCGACGGACAAAAGTCTGTAAAACCGCTCATTGATGCCGATGCTGGAAGCGACCTCCGGGGATTGGGACAGCGCCCGGAGGGTCCAGCCGATGCGCGAATGCTCGAACCTGTAAAGGCACACAAGGGAAACGAGCATGACGAGGAAAAAGAAATAGTAGCAAAGCTGGACGCTTCCGATGCCGAGCTTGTCAAACAGGTTCTGCCAGCCCTCGCCCTTGAATAGAGCGGCCAGCCCCTTGCTCAGGGACGGGATGGCCGTCAGGCCGTTTGCGCCGCCGGTGATTTTCATCGAGGATATAAGCTGGACGATGGCCACGCCCATGAACATGCTCCCCATGACGAAGTAAATCGACCGCAGCCTGGCAAACGGCCAGCCGGTAATCAGGCCGATCAGCAGAGCGGCGACAGCGCCGGCCGGGATGCTCAGCCACAAGGACAGCCCGAGCGATTTGGCTAAGACCCCGGCGACATAGGCGCCGACGCCGATAAAGGCCCCGTGCGCAAACGACATGTTGCCGGACAGGGATATCGTCCTGAGGCTGGTTGCGCCGACAAGGCTGACGAAAATCATAATAAAGGAGTTCATCCAGGACCTGGTCTTCAGGAAAACGGGTGCCGTCAGGAAGAACGCAGCCAGGATGATATAGGGCAGCGCGGCCAGGAAGGCGGTTTTCCTTGCGTCGGTTTTCATTGCCGTCGTCCTCCTTATTCACATTTCGTGCCCAAAAAAGCCCTTGGGCTTTATGAGCAGAAGCACGACAACAATCGCTATGGCAGCGGCGCTCGCGGCGTTTCCCTGGATCAGCACGGGGAAGAGGGAATCGAGAAATCCCATGACCATCCCCGTTATAATGATGCCGTTCATGCTCCCGGCGCCCGCGAGCATCACAAGCATGAGTATACGCAGGTTCATGGTATCGCCCATCGTAGAGGAAAGGCCCTGATACGCCCCCATAAGACTGCCGGCCATGGCGGCCAGGGCGCAGCCGATGGCGCAAATGATCGCGGATACCCTGTTGATATTGATACCCTGCAGGGCCGCTCCGAGCCTGTCCTGGGATACGGCCAGCATCTGCCTGCCCAAGGCCGTCCTGTTGACAATAAACAGGGAAATAAGCAACAGCAGCAGGCCGATGAAAAAGGTGACCAGTTTTTCGTTGCTGATCGTGATCGTACCAAATGTAAAGGTTCCCTCGGCAAAACTGTCAATCACCAGCGTCTTTGTGCCGGAAGCGATCGTTGCGGCTGTTTGAAGAATGGTCATCAGCGCAACGCCCACCATAATGATCTTGTCAAAATCGTTAAAGAAACGCCTGAACATGAAACGCTCCAGCAACAGCCCAATGGCGGCGAGCAGCACAGCGGAAAGGATGAGCGCGAGCCAGCTGCTGACGCCAAGCAATACGGCGATATAGTAGCACGCATACGCGGCAATCATATACAGGGCACCGTGGGCGAGGTTGATGGAACTGAGCATATTGAAAATAAAAGCAAAGCCCAGGGATGCAAGTATGTACATCACGCCCAGTACCATTGTGTTGACAATGATATTGGGTAATAAGCTCAGCGAAAACATAGCTTGTCTCCTTTTTGTGGAGTATCGGATACCAGCAGTATTATAAATCAGATGTTTGCCGATTTACAGACAAACGGACTTCCTTTTAAATTTTATACGGCATTGGCATAAAAAGGCGGAGGAGCGAAAAGCCCCTCCGCCCGCAGGTTGGATCCTTATTGACGGATAAACTCAAGGAATTTCGACGTCGATCCAGCCCCAAAAATACCATCCGTCCTCGGCCGTGGGATCGATGACGGAGACGGAACGCGGGCTGCCGATCGCGTGGTTGGCGATTGCGTAAGTCGTCTCACCGCCGGTATAGCCGGTACCGTAGATGGTTTCGACGGTGCCCATGCCCTCCCAGGCGGCCGCAACCCCGGCTGGATCAACGGAGCCGGCCTTCTGCATGGCCTGAAGCAGGACATACAGGTTGTTGCAGGCGGCGCCGTCAAAGCTTTTGGCGGCGTCATCGCCGTAGAGCGCTCTCACCTGCTCAACGACGCCGTTGAAGATATCGGTGTTCTCCGCCTTGTCCGATTCGCGGGTGGATGGGCCCAGCGTAAAGGCGTTGTAGCTGGCGTCCGCGCCGGCATACTCCATCAGCATGGAGGCTGGTTTACCCTGAACGCAGGCGCATACAATATCCGATCCCAGGGCGCGGACTTCCTTCAGAATGGCGCCGTAGGCAGAGGGAGAGCCTTGGCCCATGAAGCAGTCCGCTCCGCTCTCGACAATCTGAAGGGCAATCGCTGAGTAGTCGGTTGTGTCGCCGGGATACTTAATAAAGTTATCCAGCACCTCAATGCCGTACTGCTGGCCGTATTCGCTCATGAGACCAAACAGCAGTTCATTAGATCGGAAGAGCGTCGTGTAGGGAAAGAGTGTAGGATAGGGTGGAGA
>CAYMLM010000157.1:1361-7093 GCA_964391385.1 uncultured Papillibacter sp. | reverse complement strand
TCTTCCCGCCGAGCTCGACCGTATTCTCAAGCGTACTGGCAAACACAATGCCGAGCGCTTCCCTTCTGCCCTCGGCGCTGTTCTCGCCGGAAAACGGCACAAGCACGCCGATTTTGAGGACCGTGTCGCCGGCGCCCCCCGGCTCCGTGTTCCCGTTCTTATGGCATCCCGCGAGCGCAAACGCGCCGATGCAGACGGCCAGCAAAACAGCCATTATCTTTTTCATTGTCTCTTTTTAGTCCCTTCCGCTGTTCGTGGCGCTTCTGGTGCGCCTCACCATGATTCTAACCGTTTCGCCGCGCTTCATCAAGAGCATTGTCCGTCTGCCCGCAACTTTTTTTAAGCCTCATTCCTCCGGCTCGAGCTTTGCCTTCATGCTGATTTTCCTTCGGGTGCCCAGGCTGTCGAACTGGACGACGTACGCGCCCTTGTCCCGGTCGACCTCCAGGACCTCGCCCGCGCCCATGACGGCGTGCACGACGCGGTCGCCGGGGGCGAAGGCCGACCTGCCGGACAGGCTCTCCAGCAGCTTTTCGCTGCCGGCAATGAGCTGGCCCGCCTCGAAGACGAGCCGCGGGTCCAGCTGGCTTGTATAGTCCAGGAGCTCCCGGTCCACATCGAAAATAAAGCGCGAGGGATACCGGTACGAGCCGTCGTGATTGCGCCCTTCGGCGTCGCTGAGAAACAGCCTTGTTTCCGCCCGCGTCAGCGCCACGAACGCCAGCCGCCTCTCCTCCTCCATCGCCTCGCGCGTGGACGTCTTTTTGGACGGGAAGACGCCCTCGTTGAGCGCGCAGACGAAGACGTACGGAAACTCCAGCCCCTTGGCCGTGTGCACGGTCATAAACTTGACAGCGCTGCGGGACGCGTCCAGGTCCGCGTTCGTCAGGAGCGCCACATAGCCCAGATAGGCCTCCGGCGTCGTCTCCTCGCCGCAGGAGATCTCGAAATCGTGGACCGACTGCTTGAGCTCGGCCAGGTTGTCCAGCCGCTCCTGGCTGCCCTCGGTGCGGAGCATCGCCTCGTAACCGAACTCGTCGAGGAGCTTGCTCAGAAGCTCCGAAACCGGCAGCTCCCTGTAGAGCGCCGAAAAGCGCTCCACGAGCTCGACGAACCGCCTGGCCTTTGTGTTCTTGAAAATCTCGTCGTCGAGGGTACGCGTCAGCGCGGCGTAGAGCGTGCAGCCGTTTGCCGCGGCGAAGTCCTGCAGGAACTTCAAGCGCCGCTGCCCGAGGTTGCGCTTGGGCACGTTCACGACGCGCAGAAAGGACAGGTCGTCCCGGTAGACGATCAGGCGCAGGTAGGAAAGCGCGTCCTTGATCTCCATCCGGCCGAAAAACTGCACGCCGCTGAAGATCCTGTACGGCACCCGCTCCTCGAGGAAGACCTCTTCCAGGACCCGCGAAACGAAGTGGGCGCGGTACAGAACGGCGACATCGCCGGGCGGGACGCCCTGATCGGCCAGCTGCCCGACCTGGAACGCGATCCAGCGGGCCTCCTCCTCCGTCGTCGCGGCGTGGTGATAAACCGGGCGCGCGCCGTCCGGCCGCATGGGGACGAGATCTTTTTTTATGCGGTTTAAGTTTTTGTCGATGAGGGAATTGGCCGCCGCCAGGATCTGCGGCGTCGAGCGGTAGTTGCGCATCATCATGAGGGTGCGCACGTTGGGAAACTCCTTGTCGAAGTCCAGCAAATACCGCACGCTCGCGCCGCGCCAGGTATAGATCGTCTGGTCCGGGTCGCCGACGATGAAAAGATTCCTGTGGTGATCGGCGAGCACCCGCATCAGGCGGTACTGCAGCTCGTCGATGTCCTGGAACTCGTCGACCATGATGTATTCCAGGCGCTCCTGCCACTTCAGCCGGACGGCGCCGTCGATATCGAAAATGTGCAGCACGAATTTGATCAGGTCGTTGTAGTCGAGGCCGAAGCATTTCTTCTCCTGGTACAAGTAGCCCCAGAAGATGATGTCGTCGGCCATCGTCACGTTTTCATATTTGGCACGCAGCTCGTCGAGGGGCAGGGCGATCATGTGCTCGTAGTAGTCCGGGTCCCCCACGACCTTGCGGAGCTCGATCATGTCGCGCGCCTTCCCGAACGTCATGTCCCGGAGCGTCAGGCCGCGCTCCTCGTAGATGATTTTGAGCATCTCGTCGATATCGGGATTGTCGAGCACGAAGAAGTTTTTCGGGTAGCCGACGGCGGAGATGTCCTCCTGCAGCACGGATACGCAGAAGCTGTGAAACGTCGAGATGTAACCCGTGTCGCTGTCGCCGGTCAGTCTCCGGATGCGCTTTTTCATCTCGGCCGCGGCCTTGTTTGTAAACGTTGCGCACAGGATGTGCTCGGGCAGGATGCCGATTTCCGTGACGAGGTACGCAAAGCGGTGCGCGAGCGCGCGCGTCTTGCCGCTGCCGGCCCCCGCGATGACGCGGTAGCACCCTTCCGTTGCCGTGACGGCCTGCCGCTGCTCGCCGTTCAAGCCGTCAAATAGGACGCTGTCCGGCCCCGTATGTTCCGCGCCGCTGAAGTCCGTCATTTTATCGCTCCTTCCGGCTGCGCCTTCCGGCTATTTCCACCGGACGCAATAGACAGAGTATGCCATGTCCGCGCAGCCGGCGTCGTACATGGCTGATTTTGTGTCTGGCATGCGCCCGCGCGCCGAGACGTTTCGTAATATGTATGAATAGAGTATACCAAAACAAAAGAGTTTTCAACCTAGCTACGTCATGACAGGTGTGTTATAATCTATACAGAAATATAACCTGGTAAAGGAGAATTGCGATGAGTTTTCAGTTTGCTCCCGTGTCCGACCGGATCCGGCGCATACGCGCCAGGAAGGACGTGTTCACAAGCGGAAAGTATATGACCCTAAACGCCGAGCGCACGAAAATCTACACCGATTACTGCCGGGCGCACGACAACGAGTATCCCATCCTCAAGCGCGCCGGCGCGCTCAAAGCCTGGTGCGAGACAAAAAAGGCGAACGTCTTCGACGACGACATCTTTGTCGGGACGCCCGGGCCCGACGCCCAGACGCTCAGCCCCATCGTCGAATGGAGCTGCGACTGGATTCCCGGCGTCGTCGACGACACGGACGAAAACTTCAGGCGGGCCTGGCAGACGGGCGACGCCATCCACATGAGCGACGAGCAGCGCGCGATCTTCCGCGACGCCTACGACTACTGGAAAGACAAGTCCCTGTCGCGGATGGTCGAGGGCGCTTTGACCGACGACTTCCGGGACGCCTTCGGCAACGGCTGCATTTTAAACGGCATGCGGATGGGCAATCGCGTCATGACGAGCGTGTCCGGCATGCCGCAGGGCCACTACATCGCCAACTTTGACAAGGTCGTCAACGTCGGCTTCGCCGCCGTCAAAAAGGAGGCGCTCGAGCGCCTCGAGGCGCAGCGCGGCAAGGTGTTCGGCAGCATGGCCGAGTCGCATGTGTTTTATCACGCCGTCGTCAGGGTCTGCGACGGGGCGACGGCGCTGTCCAGGCGCTACGCCGAGGCCTGCCGCCGGAAGGCCGGGACAGCCGACGGGGCGCGCCGCGCCGAGCTTTTGCAGATGGCCGACTCGCTCGACTGGATCATGGAAAACCCCGCGCGCACGTACTGGGAGGGTCTGCAGGCCATTTTGTTCTACCAGCTGCTGCTCATATCCGACGCCCAGCAGCACGGGCAGTCCATGGGGCGCGTCGACAAATACGTCGGCCACCTGCTGCAAAAACAGCTCGACGAGGGCACGATCACCCTTGAGCAGGCGCAGGAGTATTCCGACGCCTTCATCCTGCGCATCTACGACTTCATCGCGCTGCCCGGCTTTTTCATCAACAATCAGCGGCTCATCGAAATCAATGAAAAGGGCGGCAACCTCTTCACCTCCATCTACGACGGCATGACCGCCACCGCCGGCATCGCGCTGACGCTCGGCGGCTCAAAGCCGGGCGGCATGTCGTCCGACGGCACGCCTCAAGACGACGTTGACGACACGACGCCCGCGACGGCGCTCCTGCTGCAGACTTACGGCCGCATGGCCCTGCCCGACCCGACGGTCGCCCTCAGGATCAACAAAAATACGCCGGACGAGATCTGGCGGCTCGGCATCGAGTCCAGCAAGGTCTGCGGCGGCATCCCGCAGCTGCAAAACGACGAGATCATCGTCAAGGGCCTGATGGACGTCGGGCTGTCGGAGGAGGACGCGTACAACTACAGCATCGTCGGCTGCGTCGAACCCGCGGGGACCGGCTGCGAGTGGCCGGCCTGCGGCATGACGGGCCGCGAGTCGATCTGGAACATGATGGACGTTATCCAGCTAGCGATCAACGGCGGCGTCAATCCCCGGTCGGGCAAGACGGCTGTGCCGTGCAAGAAGCTGTACGAGTACGACAGCTTCGAGGAGTTTAAGGCGGCTTTCGAGACCGAAATGCAGTTCGCGCTCGACTGGACGGTGTCCTACGCCAACCTGTTCGAGATGGTCTACTCGCACTACTTCCCCTGCATCGCCGCGTCCGCCATGATGGAAGGCTGCATGGAGAGCGGCCGGGACGTCACCGCCGGCGGCGCCAAATACAACCGCACGGGGCTCACAGCCTGCGGCACCGGCAACGTCGCCGACAGCCTGATGACGATCAAGAAGCTCTGCTTCGATGACAAGACAGTCCCGCTCAGGACGCTCTACGACGCGCTGCAGAATAACTGGGAGGGTTATGAGGACCTGCGCCAGACGATCATCAACGACGTGCCGCACTACGGCAACGACAACGACGAGGTCGACGGGCTGGCGTCCTGGGCGCTCGGGCTGTTCGCCGACATCATGTCGAAGGAGACGGGCCCGAGGGGATATTACTCGGGCGGCACGTTCACCATGACGGCGCACATCTACATGGGCCAGATGCTCGGGGCCACGCCCGACGGCCGGAAGGCCGGCGAGCCGATCGCCGACGCCATCTCCTCGCGGCAGGGCTATGACAAAAACGGGCCCACGGCGTACCTCAGAAGCGCCGCAAAGCTGCCGCACCGCGCGCTGACAAACGGAGACCAGCTGAACATCAAGTTCACGCCGACCTCCGTCGAGGGAGACCGCGGCGCGGAAAAGCTCCGCCAGCTCATCGAGACGTATTTCTCGCTCGGCGGCATGCAGGTGCAGTTCAACGTCGTGAGCACGACGGCGCTGCGCGAGGCGCAGAAAAATCCCGAGGCGTACAAAAACCTTGTCGTGCGCATCGCGGGCTTCTCGACGTATTTCGTAACGCTCAGCGCGGTCACGCAGGACGACTTTATCAGACGGACCGAACAGGCCATATAAGAAACGCATCCCCCGGCCTTCGGCCGGGGGATGCGTTAATCGGACGGAGCGCGTCCTGCTTAGGGTGGGGCGCGATTTGTCGGACGGCAAAAAAAGAGCAACCCCGACTTTGTCGGGACTGTTCTTTCAGGAATGAGTTTAAGCGGGGCGGTCATCCTCTTCGGCTTCTATGTATAAGTCCTCCGCCTTTTTTTGCGACTCGACCAGCGTGAACATGGCACAGCCGTAGTTCTGCTGTTCCATGTTTCTGACAGCGTCCGTGATACCGTTGAATAAAACCAGATACATCCTCTCGTAGTTGACCATTCTTACCTCCACAATATTAGATCTGACGGCCGGTTTCCGGGCCAGTGCGGCTACCGGCCGCTTATGGCGCCCTAAAGCGCTTGAGATCGCATGATTTTAACCGCGTTCAAATCGGT
>CAYMLM010000157.1:0-1351 GCA_964391385.1 uncultured Papillibacter sp. | reverse complement strand
CCCCCCCCCCCCCCCCTCCCCTACACTCTTTCCCTACACGACGCTCTTCCGATCGCGGGTCCGGGCCGGAACGGCCGCCGGCCGTTCAGCGCCCTGAAAGCGCATAAAAATCGCAGGATTCAAACCTCGAACGCCTCAGGTATTTAAATTATGCTGTATTCTCAGTCGTCAGGCATGCTTTCGCGGTGCAAATCGTCCTGAAAAGAGCGCCCTAATATTACAATAACTGGAATCAAATTGCAAGTGTAAATTTGACATTTTTCCTTTAAAAATGCGCTTTTTTGAATATTTTTTCTGTTTGGCTCATAATATGATTTACTTTGTCGCCCGCGCGCCGGCGGGCGGCGGCGTGCCTGTAAAAATCGCCGTGATGCGCGCATCACGGCGATTCGTTTTCAGTCTACCGCATCTCAGTCTCGACCGAAACGATGTCCGCTTCGGTGCTGTCTTCGATGAACCGCAGGACGCTTTCAAAGATACGGTCCGCTCCGGCGGCGTCGGACGTCAGCGCGGCGATGCCGAGGACGACGGTCTGGTGGGTGTCCTGCTCCGACGCCTCGATGACCGAGATATTGAACGTGTGACGCAGCTTCGAGACAAGCCGCTTCACCTCGCTGCGCTTTTCTTTCAGGGAATGCACCCACGGAGCGTGCAGCCTGATCTCCATGACCGCGGCAACCATTTGAGTCTCCCGCCTTTTCCCATCACTTGAATGCCCGTCTCACCGTCTGAAAAGCCGTCTGAAATTCGGCCCCGAAAACCGCCCGAGGTATTTTTTGTTGCAGACCGCGATCCAGATGAAGGCGGCCAGAAAAATGGTGATCACCGCGGCGGCGGCAATATTGCTGCCTTGCGGGCCGATGATATACGGGACGGCAACCGCGAAGGCGATAAAGCCGAGACCGAGCAGCACGTATGGCCCCAGGATCGCCTTCTGGTACCTCCGCAGCGTCTCGCCGTCCGTCTCGTCGACGATATGCCGGTAAATGACAAAGCGGTTTTTAACTCCAAAAAAGTTCCCAAGCCCGATCCCGATGAGCCCGAGCCCGCACACCGCCAACACAATCTGCTGCCACGCCATAGCAATCGCCCTCCTTCCAATATCTATGACATTGTATCCCGGGACAGTCCTCCGCGTCAACCCCGGCAATCCGGAGCGGCGGTTTTAAAAAGGCGTAAGGCTCCGGCTGATTCGTCAAAATGACACAATTGGCGCCGTAACGCCGTATGCGACAGATACATTTTACCGCGTCTGATGCCCCCCGGCGCGTTTTTTTGACGTCAAAAACCAAAATATCGCTAAATTATGTTATTATTTTGAATTTTTCTATTGATTTTTACCAAATGAGGC
>CAYMLM010000156.1:6518-7107 GCA_964391385.1 uncultured Papillibacter sp. | reverse complement strand
CGCTTTCGTTTACCGGCACGAAAGGCCCGGCAACGGCCGACTGACGCGTCCAGTCGTACAGAAGATGCAGCGGGCCTGAAAGAATAAAGACAACGGGTACAGCCAGAAGCATCCACTTGAGCAGGAGGTCGTTAATACGGGTGGCGGTTGTCTTGTTCATGGGGCCTCCTTTATAACGATTTAACTCTGTTCAATATATTCGCCGGCGTGTCCAGACAGACCGCCGGCTTGGAAGGTATAACGAGATGTACTCAGGCGGCATGCCGTTACTTTATATCTTTTAAAAATGGCCGGCTTGTGAAAAACAGCCATGCGCAGCCGCATAAAACAGCCAGAAGGATATTGAGCGCGCCAATCACAATAATCGGATTGCCGAAATTCAGAGAAGTGACGGTCATGCCGATGCTACCCAAAATAGCCCCAGAGGCATTTATAAGTGCGGAGGCCGAGCCGGTATCCTGAGACTGCTGGGACAGCATTAAAAACCGGGACGGCGGTATGACAAAGCTGCCCATTAAAGTCGCCGGGAGAAATGACAGCGCAAAAGCCCATGGCGACGACCGCCCGACCGTACAAACGAGCACGCCTG
>CAYMLM010000156.1:0-6508 GCA_964391385.1 uncultured Papillibacter sp. | reverse complement strand
ACAATAATGGCTGCGTTAAACGCAAAGAAGTAGCTGTACGCCTGCTCGGAAAGGCCGAATAAGTCCTGATAGATATATGACGACGCGGAAACGAAAGCCAAAAAGTAAACACCGACTGTTGAGAAAATGAGCAGCAGCACCGTGAAGCGCGTATTACGGAGCACGACGAACAGGCGTCCCAGTGTTCTGACAACGCCGAGGCCGGCCTTCTCAACAAGTGTTTCCGTGTACAGTAGCGCCAGGACAACAACGATCGTGCCCAAAACAGCCTGAGCATAAAAGGAGCCGCGCCAATCGGTAAATTTCAGGATCAAAGCGCCGAGCATCGGCGCGGCGACCGGGCTGATGACGGCGATGGACTGTATGGTCGCGATGGACTTTTCCAGCGTTCGCCCGGCGTAGACGTCCTTGATGATCGCCATGGAGATCGACGAGCCGACGCCCGCGCCGATTGCCTGCAGGACGCGGCTGGCGATCAGCATGTAGATACTCTGCGACACGGCGCAAAGAAAGCTGGCAGCCGTGTAGGTGATGAGCCCTACGAGCAGGATCGGCCGCCGGCCGTGCTTGTCGGACAGTGGCCCCCAGACAAGCGCGGCGACGCTGAAGAATGTGAAAAACAATATGATCGTAAGGTTGGTCAAGACCTCCGAAACGCCGAAGTACGACGTCATGGACGGCAGTGCGGGAAGGTACAGGTCGGTCGACATGGACACGAACGTGGTCAGCAGGACCAAAAAAACAATAAGGCCCTTGCCGTGAAGGACTTTTTGCATGGGAACAAGCGGCGCTTCTTCCGGCGCCGTTTTTATCGCATCGTTATCCATAAAATCTATCTCCAAATTTTTATTACATCGTCAGGGCAACCGGCTGTTTATCAAGAACCCCAATCTCGGGAGATCGCGTCGGAGCGCCGCCGCGTTGCCGTTATTTCCGTACCGGCTTAATCATATCCGGCCAGTTCAGGTATAGCGGCTAAAGCCGCGTTGGAAATAACTCTGAAGGCTTCATATTAATAATTTATTATAACATCCAGATATGGCGCATTCAAGCTGATTGTATATGTTTTGTTTCATAATGATTTGATGATATTCCGTTTGTCAGTCATAACAGTAAGGATGGCTCTTCTTCCTGTAAAGCAACAGGCAGGCCAAAACGCCTGCCTGTCGTCCGCTTAATAACTGCCCCAGAATTTCTCCGGCTTCATGCCGTACCGCAGATCGCACTGCAGACAGCGGCCGGCCTCTTCCTCCGCCTCCGCCGCATCAAAACCCCGCGTGACGGATGCGAAACCGCAAACGCGTTCCCCGGGCGGCAGCCGTTTTTCCGCCGCTCTTTTAAGCTCCGCAAAGCCTTCGGCACGTCCGAGCCGTTTCTCCGGCGTCATGTCAGGGGCCAGTCTGATATCCGGCCTGCCGCGTCCGCCGAAAAACTTGTCGATGGCGGCGGCGGCTTTCCGGCCTGACGCGACGGCCGAGACGACCTTGTCGGTCCCCGTGACGGCGTCGGCCGCGGCAAAGACGCCCTCGCGGCTTGTTTTCATCGTATAAGAGTCAATTTCCACAAAACCCCGGTCCGTTTTGTCGATACCGAACCCATCCGGGATGACCGGCCTCTGGCCGACGGCGAAAATGACCGTGTCCGCCTCGAGGACATGCTCGGAGCCTTCCGCCGTCTCGAGCTGCAGGCGCTTGTCCTCGTCGAAGGCAAACGATAGGACGTTCAGAAATTCTACTCCGGTTATCTTCCCGTCCTCGCGCAGGATTCTCTTCGACGTCCTCGACGGACAGATTACGATGCCCTCCTCCCGGCACGCCTCGAGCTCTTCCGGAGCCGCGGGCATCGTCTCGAGCGATTCGAGGCATGCCATCCTGACCGTGCCCGCCCCCAGACGCCGGGCGACGCGCGCGCAGTCGACGGCGACGTTTCCGCCGCCGAGCACCAGGACCCGGTCGCCCAGCCCGACTTCTCCTCCCAGGCTGACGGTCCTCAGGAATTCCGTATTGACGAGGACGCCGTCTCCCCTGGCGCCCGGTATCCTGAGCCTCACCCCGTCGTGCGCGCCGACGGCGACGAGCACGGCGTCGTACCCCTCGTCAAACAGCGCGTCAATGGAATCGACCGCCGTCCGCGTCCTGATCTCAACGCCCATATCCTCGATATCCCGGATCTCCGCGGCGAGGGCTCCGCGCGGCAGCCTGTACTCCGGGACGCCGTAACGGAGCATGCCGCCGGCTTCCGGCATCGCCTCGAAGACGGTCGCCTCGTGTCCCATAAGCACCAGATACCAGGCCGCCGTCAGGCCGGCCGGGCCCGCGCCGATGACGGCGGCCTTTTTCCCGGTCGGCGGCTTTTTCCGCATATTTTGCTTCCAGAGCTTTTCCGTGTCGTTTTCGGCCGCAAAGCGCTTGAGCCGGCAGATAGAAACCGGCTCGTTCACATGGCCCCGGCGGCATTCGCTCTCGCAGGGATGGCTGCAGACGTAGCCGAGCGTGAGCGGGAACGGGGCCTTCTCGCGGATCACCGCAGCGGCGGCCGAATCATTCTTCTCGCGGATGAACCGCAGATACCGCGGGACGTCGATCTCGGCGGGACAGGTGTTGGCGCAGGGGACGAGCGCCGCCTTCCGGCTTTTGCCCCGGCCGAATTCCTCCCGGTCCAAAACGGCGCCCGTCGGGCAGACCTCGGCGCACGCGCCGCAGAAGCGGCAGCCGGCTTCGGCAAGCGACACGTCCTTTTCCGGGTCGGGTCCCACGCCGATGTACGTCTCGCCGTGCGCGTATTTGTAAAACAGGACGCCCACGCCGCGCAGCTCGTGACAGGCGCGCACACAGCGCCCGCAAAGCACGCACTTGTTGGGCTCGTGGGAAAACAGGGGATTTGTGTCCGTATAGCCGAAAAGCCTCGACCTGCGCCGGACGTGCAGCTCGTCTTCCACAAGGTACTGCTTGAGCGACTGAAGCTCGCAGTTTAAGTACTTGACGCACGTCCCGCAGTCCGCCTGATGGCCCGAGAGCATCAGCTCCATCGCCAGGCGCCGCGCGGCGCCGACCGCATCGCCCTTTGTGCGTACGGCCATACCGTCTTCTGCCAATACCGTGCAGGACGTCTGAAGGCCTTCCCTGCCCTCGATCTCCACGACGCACAGGCGGCAGGCCCCGATCGGGCTCAGCTCGTTGTGGTGGCAGAGGTGCGGGATATAGATTCCGCCGTCAAGGCACGCCTCGAGCAGGCTTTTGCCCTGTTCGGCAACGATTTCCCGCCCGTCGACCAGGAGCTTAACGTTCGCCATGGCCGGCGCCCCCCTTCAGCCCCTCGGGGCATTGTTTGTGCTTCAGGTGATGCTCGTATTCCGGCCGAAACAGCCCAAGGCTGCTGAGAACCGGTTCGGCGGCCGAGCGGCCGAGGGCGCAGATACAGCCTGTCTTCATGTTCCGGCCGAGCTCCTCCATGAGCTTGAGGTCACCGGGCCTCCCCCCGCCCTTTGCCAGATTGTCAAGCAGGCCCGCCAGATGCAGCGTCCCCTCCCGGCAGAACACGCATTTTCCGCAGGACATGTCGTGAAGCCGCTCCGCCGCCCTCGCGGCCGATTCCACGACGCACGCGCCGCTCTCGACGGCGGCCAGAAGCTCCGGGCAAACGCCGTCGCCGGACGCGCCGCGCATTACGTGACCTACCGCTTGATCAAGCTGGCCGGCGCCGAGATATCCGCCCGTCGGGCTAGCGCACTGCACGGCTTTTATTTCGCTCAGCCCGCCGATCTCCCGGACCAGCGCGCCGACCGGCGTGTCGAGCGGGACCTCGACGGTGTAAGCGTGCGCCACGTCGCCCGCGAGGGTGACGATCTTCGTCCCGCCGGCGTCCGGTCCATCCCGCAGGACTGCCGCAACGTTTGCCAGCGTTGCGCAGTCGAAGAAAAGCGCCGGGACGCCGTCCAGCGTGAGGATATCGTCTTTTCCCCGCAGGAAAGGGATCGCCTGCCGCCCTTCCAGGAACCGGAGCAGAGCCGTCGGCTCCCAGGACGCCGGCGTCACCGGTACGTCCCGCACCTCGATCTCGCAGCCGAAGCCCGATTCAAGGATGTCCGCGCCGACGAGGCCGTACGCCCTCATCTGACTGAGCGCACGGTCAAGCATCCGCCGCATGGCGGTGCTGCCCGCCGGGACAGCCAGGATCGCCTTTGACGCCCCGCTTGCGCAGGCGGCGATCAGGAGGCCCTCCAGCACGGCGTGCGGGTCGCCCTCGAGCAGAAGCCGCGACGCCCGCGCCTCCGGCACGCACTCGAGCGCGTTACAGACGATCTTCCTTTCGCCGGCGCCCGCCGCGGGACGGACCTTACACAGCGCGTCTGCCGCGCGGCCGCCGGCTTGCGCGAGGATGCCGGGCAGTTCCCCGGACGCCGTCCGCAGCGCCGTACTCAGGCCCCTGTATCCGCCGTACGCCGCGATAAAATGGTCAATGCTTTCCGGGTCAACGAACCCGCATCGACGCAGGGCGCTACGCCGCTGCAACTTAAAAAGCGGCTGCTTATACAAGGATGGTATGCCCTTGAATGCCTCGTCGGATAAAACGCCGGGCGCTAATTCCGTCCTCGGGTCGCTCCCTTCCAGATACGCTTCAATCAGCCGAGACACCGATTCCCTTGTGACCTTCGGGTAAAAGACCGCCGGCGCGCACGGCTTTTCGACGATCGCAACGGGTTCGAGATCGTCATAGCCCATGCTGCCGGTCCGCAGCGCAGCGGCCGGCGGATGCTCCGCCGCCCACTCTTTGAAGAGCTCGAAGCAGTCCTCCGCCCCGACGTCTCCGCTCGGCGCCGAAACGCGGACCGTGACGCCGCGCCTTTCGGTCGGCGGCGCGCAGACGCTTCCCGCGCGGGCAGTTATTTGTTCAATATTCATCGTTCCTCCGTCCGGCGACAGTACGGCAAGTACGCGCAGCGCGTACTTGCCGTTTTTCATGACTATATCGCCTATTAACTTGCCGCGTCTTTCTATCCCTTTATATATGCGGCCGCATTCCGGCCGGCGATGCGCCCGGTGTTAAACGCGTAGCTTGACGACAGACCCGTGGCGACGTTGATGGGATAGCTGTCCGAATGTATTCCGCCCGCGTCAAAACCGCCGGCGTACAGGCCCTTGATCGGGTCGTCGTTTTTATCGACCGCCTCGAGCTTCTCGTTCACGCGGATACCGCCCTTTGTCCCCAGCATCAGCGTCCGCGCCTTGACGGCGTAGTACCTCGGCCCCGTCAGCGCCCGGAGGTAGATCCGCTTCTTGGCAAACATCGGATCATGTCCTTTTTCGCAGAATTCGTTGTATTCCTCGACGGTCTCCTTGAGGACGGCGGGGTCCACGCCCATTTTTTCGGCCAGCTCCTCAACGCTGTTGCCCGCAAAGACCTCCGTGCTGCCGCGCTCAAGCGCCGCGTCGAGGATTTTGCGGATGTCGGGCAGCCGCGCGCCGGGCTTCCGGTCCATAGCGCCCTCCTTTTCGATGCCGTGCGTCTCGAGCCGGTGTATGATGGAGTCGTCCAGGATGCGGAACGTATGTCCGCCGGGGTAACGCGCGTTCACGTTGCCGCCGCTCGTGTCGTAAAAGCAGATGCCCTCGTCTGTGTAGCGCCTGCCCTTCGGGTCGACCCAGAGGTCTGGCTGCGACACGGCGACTTCCAGGTCGTTCATCTGGTCGAACTCCGGCCCGATGGGCCCGACGGAGATGATCTCCAGCGCGTTCATCCCCTCGGCCGCCGCGCCGGCTTCCCACGCCATGCGGATCCCGTCGCCCATCTTGTCGACGTTGCCCATCGGTATGAGGTTGACGCCGAGCTCAAAGCCGTGGTACTTCTTGATCCACTCCTTGTTGTTGGCGTATCCTCCGCTGGCGACGATCACGGCCTTGACCTCTATCTCGAGCTCCTCGCCGTCCTCCTCGGCAACGATGCCGCAGATGCGGTCCCCGTCCTTTAACAGCTCGACGACGGGCGCGCCCAGATGGATTTCCACGCCCTTCGCCTTCGCCGCTTCGGCCAGCGTCTTGACGGCCGCCGCGCCGTGGCCGCGGACGAGGTGATACGTCGGCTGCGTATACGGCATGTTGGTGATGACGTCCGAAAACTCGACGCCCAGCCCCGTCAGCCACTCTATGGAGGACGCGGACTGATCGACCACGGCCCGGACCAGACGGGCGTTGGCCTTCCAGTGCGTGTACTCCATGATTGCCTGGAACGCTTCGTCCCTTGTGTACATAATGAATTTTTCCCGCTGCATTCTGCTCTCGACGGCAAACGTGCCGTTGAAGAAATTTGACGAGCCGCCCATTGATTTTTGCTTCTCGAACAAGACGACCCGGGCTCCGGCCTCGGCCGCCGTGATGGCGGCCGCCAATCCGCACGCGCCGGATCCGATGACGGCGATATCGGCTTTCAGCGTATTTCCCACTGCATGAACCTCCAAACTTTTGAGATCGGAAGAGCACACGTCTGAACTCCAGTCACGAGATTCCATCTC
>CAYMLM010000155.1:0-7142 GCA_964391385.1 uncultured Papillibacter sp. | reverse complement strand
CCCATATAGTATAATTGGTCGTAAAATTTGTTTAGAATCGGGCAATAATGTTTGTAGACAGCAAATCGCGAGAAGGTGAGTATTTGATAAAATACATCATAAATGGCGGGAAACCGCTGCATGGTGAGGTCGTTGTCAGCGGGGCAAAAAATGCCGCTGTCGCAATCATTCCCGCGGCCCTGATGGTTCGCGGCGTGTGCCGGATCGAGAACATACCGCAGATTTCAGACGTGACGATGCTGCTGAATATTCTCAAGCAGATGGGCGCGGAGATACGTACGGTCAACCGGCACACCATGGACATAAACTGTTCGCGCGTGACGACATCGGCGGCGACATTCGACATGATGCGCCGCATCCGGGCTTCCTATTACCTGATCGGAGCGCTTCTGGGACGTTTCGGGAGCGCGGACGTGGCGATGCCGGGCGGCTGCAATTTCGGCGGCGTGCGCCCGATCGATCAGCATATCAAGGGCTTTACGGCCATGGGCGCTTCCGTGGACGTCCGCAACGGCATCGTTTACGCCCGGACGGGCGGCGGACTCAAGGGCGCGTCCGTATATCTGGACATCGTATCGGTCGGCGCGACGATCAATATCATGCTGGCCGCGACGCTGGCCAAAGGCAAAACGGTCATTGAGAACGCCGCGCGCGAGCCGCACATCGTCGATCTGGCCAACTTTTTAAACTCCATGGGCGCCGACATCAGGGGCGCCGGCACTAACGTTATCAAAATAACCGGCGTCGAAAAACTGACGGGCGGTTTTTATTCGATCATTCCCGACCAGATTGAGGCGGGCACATACATGGCCGCCGTTGCCGGCACGGGAGGCGAGGTCGTCGTCAAAAACGTCATCCCGAAGCATCTGGAATGCATTTCCGGCAAGCTGAGGGAAATGGGCGTTGAAGTCGTGGACCTGGAGGACGCCGTCGTCGTCCGCCGAAACACGCCGCTCATCAAGACGACGGTCAAAACGCTGCCGTATCCCGGCTTCCCGACGGATATGCAGCCCCAGATATCGACGATCTTGTGCTGCGCGGCAGGCACGAGCGTCATCACCGAGGGCGTCTGGGACAACCGGTATAAATATGTTGACGAGCTGGCGAAAATGGGCTGCCGGATCCAGGTCAGCGGACGAACGGCTGTCATCGAGGGCGTCGGACGGATGACCGGAGCCCCCGTCAAAGCCAGCGATCTGAGGGCCGGCGCGGCGCTTGTCATCGCGGGCCTGTGCGCATCAGGCACAACGGAGCTCGAGGGCGTCAGCTATATCGAGCGCGGTTACGAGGACGTCGTCGAGAAGCTGCAGGCGCTCGGCGCGGACATTACGGCGGTCACAGCGCCGGACGAGCCCGACGCGGCCGACCTCGAAGCGGTATAAAAAGGCAGGGAAAACAATAAAATTCTTCGGCGGGGGTGGTATCGCCCCCGCTGTTTTTAGAAGACACGTCAGATGCAAAACCGGACGAAGGGGAGTGTTTTTATCAGAATATGCACACTGGCCAGTTCGTCGTCCGGAAACTGCACGCTTGTCTCCGAGGGGACCACGCACGTCCTTGTTGACGCGGGTATATCGCTCCGGCGCATCACGGCTGCGCTCCGGCGCCTGGACCTCGCGCCCGGCGACCTGACGGGCGTCGTCGTGACGCACGAACATACCGACCATATCGGCGGCATCAAGATGCTGGTCAAGTATCACAACACGCCGATCCTGGCCCCTGAAGGGGTCGCCGCTGCGCTTGGCGCGCTGATTCCTGAAGCGCGGCGGGCGATAACCTGCGTCAGGGCGGGGGCCGCTTTTTCGATCGGCGGTCTGTCCGCCCGGAGCTTTCCGACCATGCACGACACGCCGGAGAGCGTCGGCTACCGCTTTGAAAACGGACGGGTCTGCTTCGTGATCGCCACCGACATCGGCTGCGTGACGCAGCCGGTCCTGGACGCGGCGCGCGGCGCGGATCTGGCCGTCATCGAGGCCAATCACGATCTCATCATGCTGAAAAACGGCGCGTACCCCTACTACCTCAAGCGGCGCATCCTGTCCGACCGGGGCCACCTGTCCAACGACGACAGCGGCCGCTTTGCCGCGGAGCTGGCGCGTTCGGGTACGCGGAAGATCGTCCTGGCCCACTTAAGCCGGGACAACAACACGCCGGGGCTGGCCCTCGGCACGGTCGGCGGCGCGCTGGCCCGGATGGGGGCGGCCGTCGGAGAGGATATACAGCTCGCGGCGGCCCCGCCCGACGACCTCGGCGATGTATACATACTGTGAGCAATATGAAGCGGTGATTGAGGATGCAGCAGATCCGGCTGGTTTGTGTCGGCAGGCTGAAAGAAAAATATTATATAAATGCAGCTGGAGAATACGCAAAGCGCCTGTCGTCCTACTGCAGGCTCGAAACGGAAGAGATCGCCGAGTCCCGCGTCCCGCAGAAGCCGTCTCAGGCGGATATCGGCGCGGCCATGAAAACGGAAGCCGCCGCGATCGAAGGAAAGCTCCTGAAGAACTCAGCGGTCGTTGCTCTTTGCATCGAGGGCATGCAGACGGACTCGGACGGCCTGGCCCGGATGCTTGCGGACCGTGCCGCTCAGGGCGCCGGCAGGCTGAGCTTTGTGATCGGCGGTTCTTACGGCCTTCACCCGGACATCAAGGACCGGGCAGATATCAGGCTGTCGCTGTCCCGCATGACGTTTCCGCACCACCTGGCGCGAATCATGCTGCTCGAGCAGCTCTACCGCGGTTTTAAAATACTCGAGGGCGGGAAATACCACAAATGACCGGTAGGACCGCCTCGGCAGGAGGCTTTTGGACATGGCTTTGAGGGATTTCGGAAAAAGAAGAAAGATTGCGGACAAATGGCCGAAAAAAGAAAACGGCGAGCCGATTGCCCCGGCGTTTTTAAAGCACGTCGGCGGCAGCCCCATGGACAGCGAGCTCACGCTCAGCCTCCTGGAGGCGTACGGCATACCGGCCGTCTGCCAGTATCCGAACAACGGGGAGTTCGGCAGGCTGATGATCGGGCACGCCGGCGGCGGCATCGACATCTTTGTTCCTGAGACGCTTCTGGACGAGGCGAAGGATATCATCAGCGCCGAAATCGTCCCTGATGTCGCCGCAGAGGAATTCGAGGAGAAATAATCTGTATGGATGCAAGACGCTCTTACGAAGCATGGCTGCAGAATCCCGCTTTATCTGCCGATGAGCGCAGGGAGCTGGAAAGCATAGCCGGCGACAAGGAGGAGATCGAAAGCCGGTTTTTCGGCCGGCTGACCTTCGGCACGGCAGGCCTGCGCGGCATTATGGGTCTCGGACTGTACAGGATGAACCGCTATGTCGTCCGCCACGCGACGCAGGCGTTTGCCGAAGTGATCCTGGAGGACTGCGGAGATAAAACGGTCCCGTCTGTCGCCATCTGCTACGACTGCCGGATCGGCAGCCGGGAATTTGCCGAGGACGCCGCCTCCGTCATGGCGGCCGGCGGCATCGCCGTGCGGCTTTTCGAGTCGCCGCGCCCAACGCCCGAGCTGTCGTTCGCCATCCGGGAATACGGACTCACGGCCGGGATCAATATTACGGCCAGCCACAACCCGAAGGAATACAACGGCTACAAGGTCTACTGGGCCGACGGCGCGCAGCTGCCGCCGCGCCACGCGGACGCCATTGCAAAAAAGATGGAAGCGCTGGATGTGTTTGAGTCCGTGCGCATGACGGACTTTGAGCAAGCCGTCCGCGGCGGTCGCATTACTCTCATGGGCAGCGAAACGGACGAACTGTTTTTGAGCAACGTCCTGGCGCAGGCAAACGATCTGAGCGCCGTGCGCGACGTTGCCGATACGTTCAGGATGGTCTACACGCCGTTTCACGGGACGGGATACCGTCTTGTGCCGGAGGCGCTCGGGCGGCTCGGCGTCAAGCATCTGCTATGCGTCGCGGAGCAGATGGAGCTTGACGGGACGTTCCCGACGGTCAAGTCGCCGAATCCCGAAAATCCGGAGGGTTTTCATCTGGCCGTCCGGCTCGCAAGGGAAAACGGCGCGGATTTTATCCTCGGCACAGACCCCGACGCCGACCGCGTCGGCATCATGGTTCGGGATAAAAGCGGCGACTATAGGACGATATCCGGCAACAAGACGGGAGTGCTGCTCCTTGATTACCTGATCGGCGCGAAGAAAAGAGCCGGCACGATGCCGGAGCATCCCGTCGTGCTCAAGACGATCGTGACAACCGAGATGGCGCGCCGCGTCTGCGAGGAAAACGGCGTGCGCTGCCTCGACACGTTCACGGGCTTCAAGTTCATGGCGGAAAAGAAAAACGAGCTGGAGGACAGCGGGGAGGGCAAGGTCATCTTCTCCTACGAGGAGTCCTACGGCTATATGCTCGGCGACTACGTGCGCGACAAGGACGCCGTCACGGCCTCGCTCGCACTGACCGAGATGGCCGCGTGGTACGCGCGGCAGGGCATGACGCTCTACGACGCGCTGGAATCGCTGTATGTCAAATACGGCTGCTACAACGAAAAGACGATGAACCTCATGATGCCGGGTCTGGAGGGGCTCGATCAAATGAAGCGGCTGATGGCCGGCCTGCGCGGGGACCCGCCCCAAGAGCTCGCCGGCGTGCCCGTCCGGGTCGTCAAGGACTATCTGGACGGCACCGCGCTCGATCTGGCCGTCGGCGAGAAAAACGCGCTGGAGCTGTCCGGTTCGGATGTCCTGCGCTACGAGATGGAGGACGGCGCGGTCGTCCTCATCCGCCCGTCGGGGACGGAGCCGAAGCTCAAGGTCTATATCCTGGCCGCCGGCTGCTGCATGGAGGCCTGCGAGGACAGCATCTCAAAATATGCCGCCTGGGCCGAAACGCTCCGGGATTAAGAGATAAGCGGGCTGAGGTCCGATACACTCAGAAGCAAATCAACAACACGGCGGGCCGCCCGGCCCGCCGTGTTGTTGACAGTACTTATGTGAGACGCTTAGAGGGAATACACGAAAAATCCCGGCGGAGGGATTTTGCTATTCGCCTCAGGACAACGCGCCGATCTTGCTTTTGTACATGTCTTCAATGAGATTTTGCAGTTGCTGTATCCGCTCGAGAGCGGCCGGCTTGCCGGCGCGAAGGCTGTTTTTCATACCGGCGTTGATCGCGGTAAACAGCACGGGCCGCCGGATGTTGGCGGGAAATCTCTCCAGGATGTGGCCAAGGCTGTAATAATTGTCCATGACGTACTGGTAGCCCTCGTACAGCCGCCCGACCGACATATTTTTGGGGAAATAAGTGACGGTGCAGTGATCGTAAAATTCCCAGTTCTCCGTGATGAGCCGGTTCTGGCTTTTAAACTGCTCGAAGATATCGGTCCCGGGATAGGGGGTGAGGATGTTGAACGTCGCAGACGGGATTCTCGTCCGGTATAAGAATTCGAGGGTCTCGTCGAAGACGGATTCGTCGTCGTCGTCGAAGCCGAAGACGAGCGAGGCGTGGAAGATGATCCCCCGGCCCATGATCCGTTTGATCGCGTCGATTGTCTCGGCCTGGCTGCGCAGGCTCTTGCTCATACGCTTGATTTTCTCCTCGGAAACGGATTCCACGCCGAAGAAAAGGCCCCTGCAGCCGCTGTCGGCGGCGAGCTTTAACAGCGCCTCGTTTTTGGCAAACGATATGGAGGCCTGTCCGACCCACTCGATCTTCAGGTCCTTGAGCGCGGTGAACAGCTGCGTGGCATAGGCCTGATTGCCGACGATGTTGTCGTCTAAAAACATGAACCGCTTCGTACGGGAGTTGGCAAGGTCCTGCACGACCCGCTCGACGCTCACGTGCCGGATCTTCCGCCCGAAAAACTTCCACACGCTGCAGAACGCGCAGGAGTACGGGCAGCCCCTCGAGGTGACGACCGGTTCGAGCCGGAGCGGGGACGTGTAGCGGATGAGATCGCGGCGGGGGAGCGGGTATTCGTCCAGATTGGCCGCAACACCCCCGTGATAAAAGGCCTTGAGCCGATGGTTTTCAAGGTCTTCCAGAAGTGTTTGCCAGACGGGTTCGGCTTCGCCCGTGATGACGGCGTCGCAGTGGAGCTTCGCCTCGTCGGGCAGGACGGTGGGATGGATACCCCCCAGAACGACTGTTTTACCCCGTTTCATAAATTCCGCCGAAATCTCGTACGCCCTGTGGGCCGTTGCCGTCATGCAGGTGATTGCGACGAGGTCGCACGCCATATCGTAATCGACGTCCTCGACCTCCTCCTCGACGATGACGAGCTCGTGCTTTTCCGGTGTCATGGCCGCGATATAAAGAAGCGAGATCATTGGGAAACGGATGATATCCCGCGTCTTCAGGTCCTTATCCTTGATGGGGGCAATGAGTGTAATTTTCAAATCGATCCCGCTTTCTTTTTGTATGAGTTACCATAGGGTCAGTCGCCGTTTTCAGCATAGGCCCGCCGCATCCATCCTTTCAGGGCGTCCGTGAGCCGGCACTTGAGCTCGCCGTGTTTTTGGTCGCTGTACTGGCTGTCCGGGTTCGTTCGGTATTCCCGCGGATACAGCCAGACCGGTTGCCTGCGAAGCGGGTCCTCCTCCCAGGAATATCGGGGAATGATATGCGCGTGAAGGTAGGAATCCGTGTTGCCGAGTATCTCATAATTGATCCGAAGCGGCCGGCAGACCTCCGTGATCGCGTCGCCGACCAGGGTCATGTCCGTCAGAAAATCCTGCCGGGCAGCGAGGGGAAGGTCATTCAGGCCGGATGATCTGGGATAACCGAGCAGGATGCAGTAGCCCGGTAAAAACTGGGTGTCGGCCATGACGGCAAAGCCGCTTTTCATTTGAAGCAGGACCGTAGGGTTTTCGCCGCTGACGGCGGACGAAAGCCGGTCTTCTTTCCAATCCATACTGACCCCCCGAATGAGAATATCACGCCGGCGCGTAAAATGCGAGCGCGTTTTGCGCCAAATCCGCTTTTCCGCGCCATGAAGGTACGAAGGGCAGCGGGGTAATCGGTTTATTACGGCGCGCTTCCGACAGACTTTAGACAAAACCGCTCCCGCGGCTGTGTCTAAAGATTGAGTATGGCGGCAAAAGCCGCCCTCAGCTTGTCAAAAAAGTCTTTCGTCTCTCGTCTAAACGTCCAATCGCTGTGCGATTAAATTTTCGC
>CAYMLM010000154.1:0-7153 GCA_964391385.1 uncultured Papillibacter sp. | reverse complement strand
CTACACCCTATCCTACACTCTTTCCCTACACGACGCTCTTCCGATCTTGTGACACACAGTATAATACGATCAGGAGGTGGGAATGTGGCAGACCAAAATATACTCGCCAGCATGATGACGGAGCTCAGGCGGGGGACGCTGTCGCTGGCCGTTCTCAGCCAGCTTCACGAGCCGCAGTACGGCTATTCGCTGCTGCAGTGCCTTGAAGCCAAAGGGATTCAAATTGAAGCCAATACGCTTTACCCGCTGATGCGCCGGCTCGAGACGCAGGGCCTGCTGGAAAACAGCTGGGACACAACGTCGGCTAGGCCCAGAAAATACTATGCGCTGAGCGAGGCCGGCAAGGAGATTTATGCCGAGCTCAAAAAGGAATGGGAAAACACCTGCGTAGGGATCAACAGGCTTTTAAAGGAGGAAGCTGAGGAAAATGAGTAACATGATCGATCGTTATCTGTACGACGTGACGAAAAGGCTTCCGGAGAACATCCGGGAGGACGTCAGGCTCGAACTTCGTTCCAATATCGAGGATATGCTGTCGGACGATCCGAACGACGAAGAAGTCGAGCGGGTTCTGCTTGAGCTGGGCAGCCCGGCGAAGCTGGCCGTCAAATACCACCCGAATCCGCGCTATCTCATTTCCCCGGAGCTGTTTGACGATTATTTTACCGTTTTGAAAATCGTTGCCGTGACCCTGGCCGTGCTTCTGGCCGGCCTGGCTATTTTCAAGATCATATTCGGCGTCAGCGGCGACCAGAGCGTCGTCGAGACCGTGGCCACCATCATCACGAGCTTTCTGTCCGGGGCTTTTTCCGGTATCGTCAATGCGTTCTTCTTTGTCACGGTCGCGTTTACCTGCGTCGAGCTGTACAGCCGGAAAAAGGATATTCACACCTGGTCGCCCAAAAACCTGCCCGAGATACCGCCCAGCGTGAAAGTGATGATCAAGCGCGGCGATACGATTGCCGAAGCCGTCTTCTCCATCTTTTTTACGACGCTGTTTTTAGCCGGAACGCTTCGGCAGCCGCCCTTCATCGCCTGGTACGAGGCCGGCCAGCCGACCGCGCCGCTTTTTGACCAGGGGATCGTACGGCAGTTTCTGCCGTTTTACCTGCTGCTCATCGCGCTGACGCTGTTTCTGATGTTCTTCAAGCTTGTCAAAGGCCGCTGGTCCGTCGGCGTCGCGGCGGCGCAGGCCGTATCCAGCATATTCAGCACCGTCATCGGCGTCGCCTTTATCACGCGGCCGAACGTTTTCACGCCCGAGTTCATCGCGCGCTTTGCCGGCAAGGTCTTTACCACCCCCGAGGCGATGACCGGCTATATCCACACGGGCATCATCGTCATCGTTGTCCTGATGGTCCTCGGGGCATTCAGCGAGATCGTATCGGCCGTCACGAAAACGGTTAAGAGCTATCGCTCCGCCGGCGCATAGACGGCGGCGCACGGCAGCGCAAAAGATACCGCGTGCATATTGCCCGCGGTATCTTCATGCTTTCAATGACGCACAACTAACCCAGCAGATCGCGGCGCTTGAACAGCCGGAACGCGCCGAACAGGCACGCGGCGGCGAGCGCGGCGCTGATGACGGTATACAGGGGGTCGAACCGCCCGTCGAGCAGGTCCGGCGCCCGGAAGTATTTAAACGGAGAGATCAGGCGCAGCGCGCCGCCGTGCTCCAGCATATCGTAGACGACGCCGAGTACGAAGGCGTACAGGAAGGCCAGGTTTCCGCAGAGCGAGCCCTTGTCCGCCTGCCTGACGAGCGCCGCCAGCAAAGCCGACAGGGCGATAAACAGGGAAGCGATCAGGAAGATCGACAGCGCGAACAGGACAATCGGCCCGGTTATGGCCTCGGACGCTTCCAGCGTGGACACGGCAACGATGGAGAAGACGACGTCCAAAACGCAGAAGACAAGCAGATAGATCCAGCCGGCCAGAAGCTTCATCGCCAGGATCCTGTCCCGCGAGACGGGCTTTGTGAAGATGAACTCGTACGTCTTGTCGACCGATTCGCGCGTCACGGCGCTCGAGCCGAGATGGACGGAATAGATGACGGCGCAGATGAGCACGTAGTAAAAGAGCACCGAAACGTAGCCGCCGAGCGTCGAGATGTCGACGCCGGCCATGCCCATCACCGCCAGGACGGGGCGCGGGAACTGGCTGAGGAGCGCCGACATGTCGACGCCTTCGGCGCTCACGCCCTGAAATTTGTATATGCCGATGAAAACGAGAATAAACATCCCGGCCGTCCATAAAATAAACGGTTTGATCCCGGCGCGCAGCTCGCGTTTGAGAATGTTCATGTCCTATCCCCCTTAAGCGGCCGGCGTGTCGCTGTCGCGGAACTTAAAAAACGCCGCGCCGAGACAAATGATGAGCACGGCGGCCGCCGTTATGACGTACTTTGGCTCGTAGCCGCCGGTTGAAAAAACGGAGTCCATATTAAAATAATTGAGCGGGGCGATAAATCGGATTGCCTCTTTTTCAAGCAGGTTGTGAAGGGCCGTCAGGATGAACCCGCCGAAGCCGAACGCCGTCGCGATGCCCGAAACCGAGCGGATTTTCCTGGCTATGACAGCGAAAACGACCCCGAACGACATAAACACGAGCTGCATGAAAAACAGGGCGCAGGCGGCCCACGCCAGGCGTGACAGCGCGGTTGTCTCATCGCCTCTGGCATCGAACAAAATCAGTGTTACGGCGATAAACAGGATGTTCAGAACGATTAAAAACGTCAGGACGCCCAAAAGCTTCATCGTGAAAATATGCGTTCTGCTGACGGGCTTGGCCAGCAGGAAGTCCACGCATTTCGAGCGTTTTTCCCTGGAGAAAACGGAGACGGAAAGGGAAACCGCCATGATCGCGCCGAAGAGCGACACATACAGGTACGTAAAGCTGAAAAAACCGCCGAACGAGAACATCTCGTCCAGATGGATGCCGAACGCGTCGGCCAGAGCGGGCGGAAAACCGTTGATCATGTTTTCCAGCGCGTCCCTGCTGTTCATGAAGGCGTCGTACATACCCGTCATGAACACGATGAACAAGGCCAGGATGCTGACGGTCCAGATCAAAAAGCTTTTCAGCTGCGACCTGATTTCCATCGAATAGATATTCAAAACAGTCACCTCATCTCAGTCCGCGTAGTAGTGCATGAAAATCTCCTCGAGCGGCGGCTCCGATATGTCGATGTCCGCGAGCGCGTATTTGCCGAGCTCACCTAAAAGCGCGTTGATGTCCCCCTTGAAAATGAAGCTGACGCCGGAATCGGAGACCGTAAGGTTCGACGCGCCGGGGACGCTGAAGGACGCCGCGACGGAGCGGTCGCGGAACGCGATACGGACGTTTTTATACGCTTCCTCCTGCAGCTCGCTGATCTTGTGGGTGCTGACGATCCGGCCGTCCTTGATGATGGCCACGCGGTCGCAGATGCGCTGGACCTCGCTGAGAATGTGCGAGGAAAACAGGACGGTCGCCCCGCGCTCGTTCTCTTTTTTGATGAGGTCGAAGAACGTCTTTTGCATGAGCGGGTCGAGGCCGCTCGTCGGCTCGTCGAGAATGATGAGGCGGGGCGAGTGCAGAAGCCCCTGGATGATGCCGACCTTTTTCTTGTTGCCGAGGCTTAAGTCCTCGATCTTCTTGGTCACGTCCAGCTGGAGCAGCTCCGCGAGCTCCTTCGTTTTTTCGGCGCAGTCCTTTTTATAGAAGCTGGCGGAATACCGGAACAGGTCGCTGGCCCGCATGTTGTCGTAGTAGAAGACCTCGCCGGGCAGGTAGCCGACGTCCTCGAGGATTTTGACCTTGTCCCGCTCGCAGTCGAGCCCGAAAATGCGCGCCTGGCCGCTCGTCTTGTAGATGAGGGATAAAAGCGTTCGGATCGTTGTGGATTTGCCCGCGCCGTTCGGGCCGATGAACCCGAAAATCTCGCCCTCGTTCACCGTGAGATTGAGGTCGATAATGCCCCGAGCCTTGCCGTAGTACTTCGTCAGGTTTACCGTTTCAATGACCGCGTTCATACGAGATATTCCTCCTTATAAGATGCTTTTTTGAAAAATGCGGACCACGTCTCGAATTTTTCCATCATGTCGTCCAGCGTGGGCGGACCGCCAAATCTCTGCCTGTCGTACAGATATCCTTCCGACGTCCAAATCAGCATCTGGATAATCTCCAGAGGATCGACGTCGTCCCTGAACTTTGAAAAATCCGCCGACTTAAAATACGTTGTAAATATATCGTTGGACGTGTCCTGCCAAACCCGGTTGATATCCTCGGATACGCTTGACTGCTGAGGACCGGCAACGCGCATCAGATAGTCCAGAATGTGCGGACTTTTCTGCAGGAGCTGATACTTGTGAGCGGCCGCATACGCCAGCAAATCGAAGATGTCCGTGATTTGACAAAAATGAGAATCGATCACGCTTTCCGTCATCAGATTCTTTGCGTAATCCAGCAAAAACAGGTACAGCGTCTTTTTGTTGTGGAAATAGTAAAACAGCAGGCCTTTGGAGATGCCGGCCTTCGCGGCGATGTCGTCCGTTGAGGCCTTTTTGTATTCGTTCTGCGAAAAGACCTCGAAGCCGGCGTTGATGATGCGCAGCCGCTTTTCCTCCGGCAGCTCGTTGAATTTTTCGTTCATACACTCACCCCCCTGTTGTCGATGACAGCCTGCGTTAACCGGTTTAGTTTAACCGTATGGGTCAATCTGCCGTCATTCTACGCTGTTGACTCAAATTTTCAACCCCCATCCGGAAATTTTTTTGCGCTTTTTTCGTCGCAGACGGTCATCCAACGACGGACAAGCGGACGCTCTTATGTAAAAAATTGACATACCGGACCGCCGCGTTTATAATATTCTCAGGTTTCCAAGGGGGCGATGCCATGAGAGAGAACTATTCGAAAATCCAATTTATCTCCGTCGTCAGCGACATCCTGTCGATTGTGGCCTTTTTCCTGACCTTCGCGTCGGCGTCCACGTATTTTCTTTTCAGGAGCGTGTGGCTCCTGTGCGCTAGTATCGTTTTGCTGGGCTTGCTCGTCGTCACGGTATTGAGAAGAAAAAAGCTCGCAAAAAAGCTGATGGTCTTTTTCATGAACCTGACCGCGCCGGATAAGCTCTGCGAGATCGTGACAAAAAACATCGTCTACGAATACGTCAGCCTGACGGAAATGCGCTTTAAAAATGAAATCTACGTCAAGCCGCTTCACGACGGGCTCGATTCCTTTGCGGACAAATACAGGTGGACGGGCTCGGACCCCGTCGCGGCCGAGCCGCTTGTCCCGACGCACAGGATCGAACGGATGAATTCCATCAACGGATTCGAGCGCTATAAAATCATCTTCGGCGACAAGTGCTTTAACAAGCATGACGGGCCTGTCAAAACGGGTATCCAGATCGGCGACATGACGGATACGAATCAGACGGCGTGCCCGTTTCTGTCGACGGGCGTTTATGACAAAACGAAAAAAATGACACTGCAGGTGTGCTTTCCCCTCGGCCTGAATCCGACGAACATCCGGAAGCTGGAATACATACATTATACCGACGAGGAACACTACAGATGCATCAACGAGAACTCGCCGGAAATCATCGACGGAAAAAAGATCATCAAATGGGAGATTAAAAAGCCGATTTTCGGGGGAAAATACGTTATCGACTGGGAATTTTGCGATTGACAAGACGCGTGCACGAAACGCGTGCAAAGGATAAACGATTCAAAAATGGAAAGAGGCCTGCCGGTATGGAATTATAAAGAAACGACGCGCCGTATTCAATAAAGACTCAGCCACCGTCAGGTGGCTTTTTGTATGACGGAAAACGAAAAAAGCCTTAAACTGACCTATTGAAAAATACGATAAATGAAGCAGGAGGAATTCCGCGTACTTAAATTAATCTGACGGGGGGCTGGCAGGATTGAGCCGCATTTATCTAGAAACGGAGCGTATCCGCATCCGGCAGTGGGAGCCGGGAGACGCCGCGCAGCTGCATGGCATCATGTCGGACAGCCGCGTGCACACGTATACGGGCGACGCACCCTGGTCCGCCCAGCGGACCGAACGGTATATCGACTTCATGATGAAAAACCGTTTCAGTACGTATACGTTCCTGCACGGCGCGTGCGTACGGAGGGCGGACGGCGCGCTTATAGGCCTCGTCGGCCTCAATCCCTATCTGCCCAATTGCCCCGAAATGACCATACAGCTCGGCACGGCGTTCCAGGGCCGGGGGTACGGGACGGAAATCGGAAGATTCCTGCTCGGGCAGGTCTTCATGCAGACAACGATCGAATCCGTCTACTGCATGCTCGACCCCAACAACACGGCTTCGATCCGCGCGATGGAGAAAATCGGCATGACCTATATGGGGAGGCACCACTTCAGGGGCAAACCGGCTGTATTTTATGTTATGCTCCGAAACGCCGTGGAAAGCTGTCCGGCGGGCCTCGATTATCCGGAATGCCCGTCGCTTCATACCGCATAAAGCCGGCAGGCCGCTTGAGTTTGCGTTGAATCCGGCTTCAGGTTTAAAACAAAGGCCGCACGATACCGAATCGGGCGGCCTTGCTTTTTATGACGCTTTACAAATCGGGCGGCTGCGGGTAGGCATAGACGGCCCCCGCGTAATTGCGGAAAACGGCCTCGGCATCGTCCAGGGAAACGAGGTATTCCGGATTGATGGGCACCTTGCCGCCGCCGCCCGGGGCGTCGATGACGAACTTCGGCAGGGCGTAACCAGATATGGTCCCGGTCAGGCTCCGGAGGATCTCGATTCCCGTCTCGACCCTCGTCCTGAAATGGCCGATGCCCTGGCTCAGATCGCACTGGTACATGTAATACGGCCGCACCCTGGCCTTGACCAGCTTCAAAAGCAGCTGCTTCATGGTCTCCGCGTCGTCGTTTATGCCCCGCAGGAGCACGCTCTGATTGCCGAGCGGTATGCCCGCGTCGACAATGGCGGCGCAGGCGGCCGCGGCGTCGTCCGTCAGTTCCTTCGGGTGGTTGAAATGCGTATTGATCCAGATGGGCTGGTACTTTTTGAGCATGGACAGGAGCTCCGGCGTAATCCGCATGGGCAGGACGACGGGCACGCGGGTGCCGATGCGTATGATCTCCAGATCGGAAGAGCGTCGTGTAGGGAAAGAGTGTAGGATAGGGTGGG
>CAYMLM010000153.1:0-7171 GCA_964391385.1 uncultured Papillibacter sp. | reverse complement strand
GGAAATGACGGATTTAATCTTATTTCCGTCGTGCGCGACGGAAACTCTGCGAGGCATTAAACGGAATTCGCACTTTGTCTACAGTTTGATTGCTACCTGCTTTTGGCAGGTAGCAAATATACAAAAAACTGATTTGGTTCTCTGTACCGCGCTTATGACGGGCGTATAAGAAATACTGTGCATACAGAAATCAGGTGCCATTTTTGCTATTGTACACTCATTCACCCATATCTATAGCAAGTTTTTTCTGTTCGCCGGGTTTCCCTTTCACGATCTCTATGGCACTGAGGATGGCATCAATCAGCAACAGTATCGTAAAAAGAAGGAGGCCAAGCGACATAAGCGCGGCAAACGGCCATGTGGGTATCCCCAACACGGAGGTGCCAAGGCTCTTATCAAAGTCGGAAATGGTCTTCAGGACGCCACAGTAGGTCATGTAACCCATAACCCCCGCTTCGATTACCATAATGACCACATCCAGTACAAGACGGACGGTACGCGGGAATTTTTCTGCAAACATGTCCACACGTACATGCCCTCTTGCTACCTGAAGCGCCGCTATGCCGAAAAAGATAAGGATTACCATGCCCATCTCCGTCATCTCATAGCTTCCGCGAACGCTTAAATCACTCACTTTACGAAGGATGACGTCAATAGTTGTGATAAACATCAGCACAAACGTAACCACCATGCCTACGGCACTGAGGGCATTGACGACTTTTCCCAGGTTTTTACGGACTTTTTCCAAGGGTAATCTCCCCTTTGCGGTTTAGAATGATGAATTACTTGTTATACTCGGCAATCAGCCCCGTCAGAGCGTCATAGATCGCCTGGCCATTTTCGTGAGAGGAAATCCACTCCTGAATCGTTTGCTCAGCGATGGCCTTCAGCTTGACCTGCTCTTCGGCTGACAACGTGTAAATCTCGTCACCGTCGGCTGTCGCGCTCGCCTCGGCCTCTGCCTGCTTGTCAATCCAGTACTGGCCGCAATATTCAAGGCAGGACGCGCCTGAATTTTCATCCAGGATCGCCTTAAGATCGTCGGGCAATTCGTTGTAGGAGTCCTGGTTCATGAGCAGAAAGTAACCGGATACGCCGATATTCTCGTTGAGATAATACTGAATGGGCTCATACAGCTGGAATGAAGTGATTGCGTGCCAATCTGTCATAACGGCGTCAATGGTATTGTTGTCAATCGAGGTGTAGACCTCGCCAATCGGAACGGAGACAGGCGCCGCGCCTAAATTGGTAATGAAGGTGGTCGGGGGTCCTGAGTTGCCGCGGATATTCATGCCGGCCAGCTGGTCTACAGTTTCAATCTTGGTGGCCTTGGTGCTGATTGGCGATTGGCAGTTGGCAAACAGAAGCAAAACATGCGCGTCAGAGTATTCATCCTTAAGGAAATCGTAATCTGAATACAGATGCCAAAAAACATTGCTGGCTACGGTCGCGTTCGGCAGATCGATCATTGGCAGGGAGATGGCTTCAGATGAGGTGAAAACGCCGGGGAAGTAGGAGACAAGGCCAAATCCAATGTCACAGGTTCCGTTCATGATCATGTCGTAGGTGTCCTTCGGCCCACCAAGGGTGCCGCCATGGTAAATCTCAAGGTCGATGCGACCGCCGGAAGCCGCTTCCACACGGGATGCCCAATCCTCAAGGAACTGGCCTGTTGCGGATGTCTCAGGATCATGAGTCTGCACGGTGAGCTTGTAAACGGTGCCGTCGGGCGACGGCGCCGCTGCAGGCGACGGGGCATTCGATGCCGTGTCGGACGGGGTTTTCGCACCGTTGCCGCAGCCGGCTAGCAGAGCCACGACGAGAGCGGCGGAAAGAATGAGCGTCAGTATCTTTTTCAACTTATTTTCCTCCTTTATTTTGTTAGCTTTTGCTAAAAAAAACGAATTTAGTGTATCAGGTTCGGGAGCCAGGTCGCAAGCTGTGGAAAGATTACAACGATGATAATGGCTATAAGCAAGCCGATGAGGTACGGCGCAGTACCTTTGAATATTTTCTGCAGGGGAACATCCGGCGCGACGCCTGCCATAACATAGCAGCACATGCCAACGGGCGGTGTAATCAGTCCCATCTGCATGAGCATAACCATCAGAACACCAAACCATATCGAATCGAACCCTAGGGCCTGGATGATTGGCAGGAAGATCGGGACTAGAAGGACGATAAGCGGCAGTGAGTCAACGAAGCAACCAAGGATTGCGTAAACGAGAAGCACGAAGAAAAGGATGATATATTTGTTGACATTGAGACCGGCAGCCCAGGTCGCCAATTCAGTCGGAGCGTTGGAGATGGTTAGAAAGTACCCGAAGATATAGGCGCCTATCATGATGAGGAAAATCATGGCTGTTATTTTAATCGTCTCGCGAAGGGAGTTGACGATGTTCTTCCAGGTTGCTTTGCGCTTGAAGACCATGATGACGAATGCGCCGAACGCGCCGATCGCACCGCCTTCGCTGGCGGTAAACCAACCGGCAAAAATGCCGCCGATGACGAGAATAAAAAGCAGTATGACCGGAAGGAGCCCGCCCAGAGCCTTAACCATCTCTATAAAGGTGTACCTTTGACCTTTGGGACCGGCTTCCTTATCCTTGAGGGTTGTGACGACGATGACGCCGATATAGCAAAGGGCAAGGATGATGCCGGGCAGAATGCCGGCGGCGAACATTTTGCCGATGCCGATGGTGGCGGCCGTACCGTAGAGGATGAAGCCCGTGCTCGGCGGGATGAGGATACCCAGCGTTCCGCCTGCGGAGATACAGCCGGCGGACAAAGTGTCTTTGTATTTGTACTTTCGCATTTCGGGCAGGCTGACGGTGCCCATGGTAGCCGTAGTGGCGGTGGAGGAGCCGCAAATCGCCGCGAAACCGGCGCAACCGACAATCGTTGCCATGGCCAATCCGCCTCTCAGCCGGCTGAGCATCTTGTAACAGGCGCTGTATAAATCCGTACTGATATTCGCATAGAAACACAACTCGCCCATCAGCACGAACATCGGTATGACCGATAAACTGAAGCTCGCCGCCGTTGTAAACGGGACGGACTTAAAGTAACCGATTGCCGCACCGAAGTTGCCGCCGGTGACAATTACCACGCCGAAAAAGCCCACAAGGGCCATTGCAACACCGATGTGCATGCGGAAAAAGAGCAAAACGAGCAGTATCAGAATGCCAATTACGCCGATTAAAATCGGACTCACTCACATCACACTCCTAGTCATTTTATCTTAAAAATTTACCTCAGGGAGTTCCCTTGTAAATCGATATACTATAAAAACTAGTTGCCGAGGCATTTGATTTTTTAGTTACATTATTAGAATCTTTAAGAAAGCTCATTTTTATAACATGCAGCCGTCGGGTTACTCTTTTCTTTAGTTAGATTATGCTGAAATTTCCGATAGCCGATTCTATAAAAAAGTTAAATTAGTGTAAATTGTAGGGTAAAACGGCCCTGTGTTTAAATGCGGATAAAAATGTCCGGCGAAAAACACTGAAAAGGGATCAGTTTTTCGCCGGACTTCACTTTACTTTTTGGCTCAGAGAGCCATTGGAGTTGAACTATTAACGAGGGTAATCCTATTTTCGGGACAGCCCCTTTCTCAATTTATTGCGGCCTGTCTGCCGATTGATGATTTAACACACATCCGTCAGAACGGACCGTAACCGACGGCGATGCTTATTAGCAGGAAGATGCACGCCAGGGCCAGGGAGGTCAGCTGCAGCTTATACGTCCACTTAAACCACTTGGGATATGTGACGACCGTGAGGCCCAGACAGATCAGCAGCACCGGATTCGTCGGATAGATAATGTTGGAAAACCCATCGCCGAAGCAAAAGGCTAGGACCGATGTCTGCCGCGTGATGCCCACGAGGTCCGACAGCGGCGCGATAAGCGGCATCACCAGAAACGCTTTCGCCGAGGACGAGCCGATGAAGAGCTCCAGAAGCAGGATCAGCACGTATATCAAAAGGACCGCGGCGTACGGCGACGTGTTCCGGATGGCGCCCGCCGTATAGTATAAGATCGTATCCATGATTCCGCCGTTCGTGATGATGAATTTGACGCTCATCGCCAGCAGGATCAGGACGATCCCGGGCGCGATGCCGGCTATGCCGCGTTCGATGATCCGCATCTTCTCCCCGAATTTGATACCGGCGATCGTCGCCGCGGCAATCCCGCCGACGAGGAACAAAAGGCCGATGACAGGCAGGATGAGGTCGGACATCCCCGGTACGAACGAGGCGGCGATGATGACAGCCAAGACCGCGAACACAAAGGCCGCGAAGGCGGCGGTCGCGCGCCTGAGCCTCTTGTATTCCTCCGGCGTTTTCTGGGAAATGAGCTGGCGGAGGCTGTCCGCGTCCCGGTATTTCAATCGGAGCGCGCTGTCGTCGCCGTAGACAAGCGACCGCTTCGGGTCTTTCTCGATACGCCGCGCGTAGCGGTATAAAAACAGGTAAACGAGGGCGTAATAAACGACAAAGATGACCGCGCGGTAGCCGAAGCCGGAATACAGGGGCAGACCGGCGATCTCCTGCGTGATGGCGATGGAAAACGGGTTTATGATCGCAGCCGTAAAGCCGAAGCACGAGGCCAGCATGCTCATGCCGAGCCCCACGAGCGAGTCCCACCCAAGGCAGTAGGACAATGCCACGACGATCGGCACGAGCGCGATATTTTCCTCAAACGTGCCGAGCACGGCGCCCATGATCATGAAGAAAAAAACGATGACCGCCATCAGCAGGTATTTGATATGAGAAAAGCGCCGGACGGCGGAGGCGATCGCCAGCGACATGACGCCGCTTTTCTCCAATAGAGAAAACGAGATGCTGACGGCAAACAGGAATAAGATGATTACGATGACGACGGCGGCATCCGGGCTCCACAGCACCTCCACAGGCGCCGTCAGCCAGCGCCAGACGGGCAGCCGCGCCGCTTCGGTGAAACGAAACGATCCCTCTACGAGGATTTCCCGTCCGTCCGTCACCTGCCGGTCGTAGCTGCCCGTCGGGACGACGAGGCTCAGCACACCCGCGGCGATCACGAGCAGCAGCAGGATCGCCAGAGCAGTTAAAAACGTTTTTCTGCCGATTTTTATAGACGCCTCTTCGCGTGTGTGTTCCGCCATGATGCTCCCCCAGCCTGGGCTTTTTTTTCATATCCCGGAATATTTATACAGCCTACTATGATAATAAGGAAAGGGTATCTGAAAGTCAAACCTAATATTGCCGTTTGCGATGTCAATTTGGTTGTTCTTATGATCCTGACGCACGGGCTGAGCAGGTTGGAAAATGCGACAGATTGAGCTGAAAAATCACGAATTATTTGTTAATAACTCGTAAAATTAAAGCTAGGGAGTTGTTAAGAATCCGGTTTTACCTTATACTGAAAAAGAAGGGATTCCCCGTGAAATATAAGCGGGAGCTGGTTGGAGGATTCTAATGAGTTTATTGATGGCGTTTTCGTTGCTGGGCGGTCTGGGCCTGTTCCTCTTTGGGATGAAGATGATGTCAGACAGCCTGGAAAACATGGCGGGCGACAGGATGCGGCGCGTGCTTGAGATGCTCACGAACAAACGCCTGGCGGCGGTCGGCGTCGGCGCCGGGGTGACGGCGGTCATACAAAGCTCTTCGGCCACAACGGTCATGGTCGTCGGATTTGTCAACGCGGGACTCATGACGCTGCTGCAGGCGACAGGCGTCATAATGGGCGCGAATATCGGCACGACCATCACCGCTCAGCTCATCGCGTTTAAGCTTTCGGATATCGCTCCGTTCATCCTGTTTGTCGGTATGATCATGACGATCTTCGTCCGAAAAAGAAGACTGACGCGGCTCGGCGAGATGATACTGGGCTTCGGTATGCTGTTTGTCGGACTGACGCTGATGTCCGAAGCGATGGCCCCCCTCCGGGAAAACGAGGCCTTCCTGAACTTTCTTGTAAACTTTAAAAGTCCTTTGATCGGGATTTTGATCGGGGCGGTCTTCACGGCCATCATCCAGAGCTCGTCGGCGTCCGTCGGTATCCTGCAGGCCATGGCGATCATGGGGCTCATCGGTCTCGATTCGGCTGTCTATGTGGTGCTCGGACAAAACATCGGCACGTGTGTCACGGCCATTCTAGCCGCCGTCGGGACAAGCACGAATTCAAAACGCACGGCCGGGATCCATCTTGTTTTTAATTTAGCCGGTTCGCTGATTTATCTGCTTTTGCTCGCCGTCTTTCCGCATATTATCGGATGGATTCAGTCTCTGTCGCCGGACAACGTATCCAGGCAGATTGCAAACTTCCACACGGTGTTCAACGTGTCCGTGACGATTCTGATGTTTCCGCTGGCCCGGCAGATGGTCAAACTGGTTTCGCTGATCATCCCGGAAAAGCACAAGCCAGGCAGCGCGGAAAAGAAGCTTGTTTATCTCGACGAGCGGATCATCCAGACGCCGGCGATCGCCCTGGCCCAGACGATGAAGGAGCTCGACCGCATGGGCACGATCACGCGGGACAATTTCGGGCTCGCGCTGGATGCGTTCTTCAACCGCGACGAAATGACGGTCCACAAGGTGACGGAGATCGAAAAGACCGTCGATTTTCTCAGCGACAATATCACAAACCACATGATAAACTTCAGAGGCGCGGACCTTCCCGAAAATGATCTCAAGCAGCTGGGAAAGCTGCACCACGTGATTATAGACCTCGAGCGCATCAGCGACCGCGCCGAGAACATCGCGGAGTACACGATGACGCTCATCGATACGAAAGAGAAGATGACGCAGCAGGCGCTGGAAGAACTCAGGTCGATATCGGACCTGACGATGGACGTTTTCAAGATGAGTCTCGAGATATTCAAAAGCCGGGACCTGTCCGATATGAGCAAGCTGGAAGCCATGAAGCGGGAGGTCGACATCCTGCAGCGGCGTTATACCGAAAACCACATTCAAAGGCTGCAGGAGGAGCTCTGCCGGCCGCATACCGGCGTTGTCTTCACCAACATGCTCGCCTCCCTTGAACGCATAGCCAGCCACTCTATCAACATCGCCTATTCGGTCGACCTGGAATAAGACAACGAATAATAAACGCGCCGCTTGTCAGTGAAGCGGCGCGTCAGGCTGTAGACAAAGCCCAGAGGGCTTTGTCTACAAGAAGCTTGCATGACGGC